>JANOHH010000350.1:0-5110 GCA_031406395.1 Verrucomicrobiota bacterium
CATGATCTTTCTCTTATTCTTAATCCCCACAACCGGATTAGGAGAAAGATCACGATCAAGCTGAAGAGTAATCCCGTTCGCGGCTGGATTAATTGACCTTTAAAATGGCTGGCACAACCAAAAAACAATGGGCGGGGGGCCGCAAGAAATCGCAGCGCGGCACGGAGGAATCGCCGTTCGCGAAGTGGACGCTTATTTCCATTGCGATGCTGTTTTGCCTCGTGTTTCTGTTTCTGCCGTTGGTCAACGTTTTCGCGCAGGCGTTTGCCAAGGGTTGGGCGGCATACTGGTCGGCGCTGACGCATCCGGATTCGTGGTCGGCGATCAAACTCACCCTGCTGGTGGCGGCCATCAGCGTGCCGCTGAATGTGCTGTTCGGGTTGGCGGCGGCGTGGGCCATTGCCAAGTTCGAGTTTCGCGGCAAGGCGCTCCTCATTACGCTGATTGATCTGCCCTTCTCGGTCTCGCCCGTCGTGGCGGGGTTGATGTTCATCGTGCTGTTCGGTCTGCAAGGTTTCTTCGGCCAATGGCTCAGTGATCACGACCTCAAGATTATTTTCGCCGTGCCCGGCATCGTGCTGGCGACGGTCTTCATCACGTTCCCATTCGTCGCGCGCGAGTTGATTCCGGTGATGCAGGCCACCGGCACCGATCAGGAGCAGGCGGCGCTCACACTCGGAGCGAACGGGTGGCAAACGTTTTGGCACGTCACGCTGCCGTCCGTGAAGTGGGGTTTGATTTACGGCATCATCCTGTGCAACGCCCGGGCGATGGGCGAGTTCGGCGCGGTATCGGTCGTGAGTGGTCACATCACCGGTCAAACGGATACGATGCCGTTGCGGGTGGAGAAACTGTACAACGAGTATCAGGGGCAGGCGGCCTTTGCGGTCGCCAGTTTGCTGGCGCTGCTGGCGCTCGTCACTCTCGGCATAAAGACGTTTCTCGAATGGAAACAGCACCGGGAATTTGAACTGGCCCAGCAGGCCACGCTGGGGGAATCCGGCGATACCGCTTTCTTCAGCAAACCGAAATCCGAATGAGCATCGAACTTAAGAGCGTCAGCAAGAAATTCGGCGAAGTCACCGCCGTGAATGATGTGAACTTCACGGTCAACGACGGCGAACTGATGGCGTTGCTGGGCCCCAGCGGGGGCGGCAAGACGACCGTACTCCGCATGATTGCCGGGCTCGAAGTGCCGACCGAGGGCGACATCTTCGTGCGTGGGGAGCGCGTAAACGATGTGCCCGTGCAGAAGCGGAACATTGGTTTCGTTTTCCAGAGCTACGCTTTGTTCAAGAGCATGACCGTGTTTAAGAACATCGCCTTCGGCCTCAAGATCAAGAAGTGGAAAAAAGCCGAAGCCGAGGCGCGGGTGATGGAGTTGTTGCAGCTTTTCGGTCTGGCCGGGCTGGAACATCGTTATCCGCATCAACTTTCGGGCGGCCAACGGCAGCGCGTGGCCATCGCCCGCTCGCTCGCGCCCAAGCCCAGCGTGCTGTTGCTGGACGAACCCTTCGGTGCCGTGGACGCCAAGATTCGCCAGGAATTGCGCGAGTGGCTCGTGACCTTGCATCATGAATTGAACGTGACCACGATTTTCGTCACGCACGATCAGGAGGAAGCGATGGAAGTATCGAATCGCATTGTGATTTTTTCGAAGGGCAATCTGGAACAGATCGGGACGCCACGCGAAGTGTATGAGCAGCCGGCGAACGAATTCGTCGCGCGGTTCGTAGGCGTGATGAACGTCCTTGATACGGAAGTGCTCGGGGGCGTGGCGCGGATCAATGAGGTGGCGTTTCCCGCCGGCGGTCACGCGGACGGCATGCGGTTGCGGATTGGTTTCCGGCCCTACGCCGTGCAGGTTTCCAACGATCTGGCCTTGCTCCCGTACCGCGCAGTGTTGCGGCACACCTTTTTCCTGGGGATTTTGCTGCGACTCGAACTGGAGCTGCCCTCCGGCCTCATCATCCGCAGCCGTATCACCAAAGAGGAATACTCCCAGCTGGGTTTGGTTGACGGTCGTGAAGTGTCGTTTCAGATCAAAAACTATCGCGTCCTGGCGAGCGAAGATGCGCTGCTCGCGCCGGAGTTGGAGGCGACCTATCAAGCCCCACCGACGATCGGCGAGCATATTTGAGGGTGTCGTTGGCTTGGCGGATCGACTCGGTTTGCCGGTTTAGGAGGGGGAAGTCATCAAAAGAACCGTTTGTTTTTGGTGATTGCGTGAGGTAGATACTCGCGGAAGGTTTAGAACGCATTGATGAGAGTGACATCTTTTATTAAGGGTTGGGCGCGCCTGGGTTGCACGCTGAGCTTCAGCCTGTGCTTGTTCGTGGCCGCACCCCTCTCGGCCGCGCCCGTGGTGGTCTGGCAAATTGGCGTGGACGAAGACCCCTTGGCCGCCGGTTACAACCCCACGGACGAGTTTTCCTCGGAGAACTACATCAATGATCTGCGTCCCGGGAAGGTCACCCGCCTGCCTGGCGATCCCCTCTACAACGCGGGCACGAATCCCACTGCTGACGACGATTGTTATTTTGCGGGTGACTACCCGATTGGGTTCAACAATCTGACGACGAACCTGCCGGTCCCGAATCCGGAACCAAACACCGCTTTCGAGCGCGCCTTGACGGAAGGCGACCGGACGAATCGCGTTCATTTTTTCCTCAACTCCGCCCAAACCAACACGCTCTCGCGGCTGCGGCTGAGCCTGGAGCTGCTCGGCGGTGGCATTTGGCTGGGCGCCCCGATAAATCAGAGCGGCGAGGGTTTCGGCCAACATGACATCACCGTGCGGTTCAGAAACAGCGCCGGTCAGTCATCCCTGCTGTATTCCAACCGGCTGGATCGCGACACGCGCATCATCCTCGATTTTCCAGCCGCGAGCGTCCTCGCGTCGGGCGGGCCCAACACGATTGAATTTGCGCGGGTGGGGCCGAACACTGCCAACATCGGTTACTGGATTCAATTTGATTACGCCGCGCTCGAAGCTGACACCAACGCGCTGGCGGATGCCGATGCCGACGGTCTGCCTCGCTGGTGGGAGGAGGACAACGGGCTGAGTGACACCAACCCCGCCGACGCCGCCAGCGACAAAGACGGCGACGGCCTGACGGCCCTTCAGGAATACAACGGCGGCGTGAACTCAACCGATCCCAACAAGGCCGACACCGACGGCGACGGTTTGAGCGATGGCGATGAACGCGCGCTCGGTACCAATCCGAATAGTACGGATACGGACGGAGACTCGCTTTCTGACGCGGATGAAGTGAACGGTTTACCCGCGTCGAATCCGCTGCTTGTGGATTCGGATGCCGATGGCACGCCCGATTCGCTTGAGCGTCGAATGGGCACCGACCCGATGAATGCGGCCAGCGTTCCGACGGTTTTCCGTGGCGGCATCGGCCTTCATTTTGTGTCCGAAGGCGACTTGAATGGCACAATGGCGACGAATGAAACCGCCGGCGTCGTTCCCCAGACGCGATGGAACGACACGCGGCCGATTCGTACCTGGACCCGGCCCGCTGGCAGCAAGGCGGATATTCTTACGCCGCTGACGAATCAAATCGTTCGTAGCGATGGCGCCGTTCTTACCAATTTTACCTTTAGCTGGACCGGAGATGCGACCGATGCCAGCGACAATGCTGGTTCGTCCGATCGCAAGTTGATGAGTGGTTTCATCCGGGCCTACGGCACGAATCAGGCCGCGCTCACGTTGAGCAACATTCCCTTTGCGAACTACAACCTCTACGCCATCGTCGGCGGGTCGTACGATGGACAGAAGGGGCGGGTGCGGCTCGATGGCGACGCGGCCACGGACCGATTTTTCCGGACGACCACCACCGCGCCGCAAAGCGCTTTCGTGGAGATCAAGCCCGGCCTCACCAATTTTCCGTACGGCAATTGTGTGCTCTATACAAATCTCACCACGAACACGGTTACGCTCAACCTGACGAACTACGACGGCTGGGCCGTGGGGATTCACGCCGTGCAAATTGTGGATCGCAACCTTGATTCTGACGGCTCCGGCATTCCGGACTGGTATGAGATGAAATACGCACTCGAACCCGGTTCAATTGCGCTCGCGGCGGCGGATTCGGATGGCGACGGTTTGAGCAACTTGCAGGAATACCAGCGCGGCACCGATCCGCACAAAGCCGACACGGATGGCGACGGACTCACCGATGGACAGGAGGTTGCCCTCGGCACCAATCCGCTCTACGCCGACACCGACGGCGATGGCCTTTCTGACTTCGCCGAAGTCATCGCGCCGATTCCGACGAATCCCTTGCTCGCCGACACCGACGGCGATGGGGTGAGTGACAAGGCCGAACTACGGCTCGGCACCGACCCGAATTACAATCCGACGAACAGTCCAACGTTCATCGGCTACGTTCCCTACTACCGCAGCGGGCAGTCGAGTTGGGAATGGAATCTGGAAAACGTGCAGCTGGTTTGGGATCACGGCGCGGGTGGCTTGGCGCCAAACATCTACAACGAAGACCAATTGCTTTCGATTGCGGTCAAGAATCCCGCCACGACCGATTGGCGTACCTTGGGGATTGAGTTGCGCCATTACAACGGCGCGCTGACGTACCTCTTTCACTCCGAATATACCGGCGGCTTCAGTTATTCCAGCCAACCAAACTCGGCAATCTGGGATTCGGATTACAACAACCCGCCTGCCGACCTGAAAACGAAACTCGGTTTCAGTGGCTACGGCCCGGCGGATATTTCCGATCGCCTTCAATTTCGCCTCTTGGCGCAACGCGGCGCGAACAGCAACGCCTGGACGGTCACGTTCTCGATCACCAATCAGACCAGCAACACGCGCGTCATCTTAAAGTCATTTGCCAACTGCACGGCGCGGGGCGGCCTCGATACCGGCCTCGCCAAATGGACGGATTACAACGGGGTTACCAACCAGGCGAGCATGGTCGTGCATCAAGGCGTGCGGCTGTTCATCACCACGAATGCGCTCGCCTCGTTGCCCGCGTTTGCCAATGCCAAAGATACCGACAAAGACGGCATGCCTGACACGTGGGAGATCGCGAACCTGTTCAATACCAACTCCGTCGCCGATGCCACGCTGGACGCCGACGGGGAC
>JANOHH010000352.1:0-2577 GCA_031406395.1 Verrucomicrobiota bacterium
GACGCTTCCTGCGGCGTCGTCACGATCACGCCGCCATCGAGTGGTACGGTCTGACAAAGGGTGAGCTGGGCGTCGCCGGTACCGGGCGGCAGGTCCACGAGCAGAAAATCCAGTTCACCCCAGTCCACCACGGTGATGAACTGCTGAATCGTCCGCTGAATCATCGGCCCGCGCCAGATGACGGGTTGATCGTCGTTCAGCAGGAAGCCCATGCTCATGAGCTTCACGCCATGGCTCGCGGGCGGCACCATTCGCTCGGCTTCGTTCAAACCCGGGCGCTGATTGATGCCCATCATGAGTGGAATGCTGGGCCCGTAAATGTCGCAGTCGAGCAGGCCGACGCGGGCACTGAGGTGCGCCAGCGCGCAGGCGAGATTCACCGACAGTGTGGATTTGCCCACGCCGCCTTTGCCGCTGGCAACGGCCACAATGCGCTTGATGCCGGGCACGCGATTCTGATTGGCCCACGGGCTGGGCCCGGCGGGCGCTCCGGGTGCAGCGGCGGGCTGTTTGACTTCGACGTGGACATGGGTCACCCCGGGCAGCCCTTTCAAGACCCGTTCGCTCTCGGCCTTGATCTGCTGGCCGGCTTCGGCATTGGCGGAAGTGAGTTGCATGGCAACGCTCACCGCGCCTTCGTGGGCGGTGACCTCCTTGATCAAGCCAAAGGAAATGATGTCGCGCGAATAGCCGGGATACTTCACGGCTTTGAGTGCGGTGAGGATGCTTTCTTCTGTGAGTGTGCTCATGAGCGGGCTCAAGTTGCCAAGCCCCCATGAGAACGCAAGTGCGCTTCCGGGGTCGGGTGGGATTCGATGAGGCGGAAAAGTTTCAGTTCTTACTCTTGATCTTTCTTGTAAACTTGATCTCCGCGTCCGGAGCCAAGGGCCGAGATTTGCAGGACAGATTAAGCGTCAGATAAAGATCAGGATTAGGTCCGGGACCAACCAGTCCGCATACTTCGGCGTGACAGGCATGGGCATTTTGGTTAAACCAACGTCATGCGACAACTTCTGATCGGTATTGACAGCGGCACGCAATCCACCAAGGCGCTCGTGGTGGATGCCCGGGATGGCAAGGTTCTCGGCGCGGCCTCCCAGGCCTACGACTTGATCCCAAACTTGCCGCCTGGCGCCAAAGAACAACATCCCCACACCTGGCGCGACGCTGCCGCCGCCGCCATTCGTTCCGCGCTGCGACAGGCCAAGGCGGTCGCCGCCGACGTTGCCGCCATCGGCGTGAGTGGACAGCAGCATGGCTTCGTGCCACTCGACAAGGCGGGGGAGGTCATTCGTCCCGCCAAACTCTGGTGCGACACTTCCACCACAGCCGAGTGTGAGGAAATCGCGGAGAAACTCGGGGGCGTCAAGAAAACCATCAAAGCCCTGGGCAACGCCGTGTTGCCCGGCTTTACCGCCCCGAAAATTCTCTGGCTGAAGAATCACGAGCCGAAGAATTTTGCCAAGCTGGCCACGGTCTTGTTGCCCCACGACTACTTGAACTTCTGGCTCACCGGCGAGCGCGTGATGGAATACGGTGATGCCAGCGGCACGGCATTGTTGAATGTGCGCAGCCGCCGCTGGGCAAAGTCCGTTCTCGATGCGATTGATCCGGAACTCGCTGGTAAGTTGCCGCGGCTGATTTCGAGCGAAGAACCGGCGGGTCGGCTCCAGGCTGAAACCGCGCGGGCATTGGGTTTGAATCCCGGCGTGCTCGTGAGCGCCGGGGGCGGCGATAACATGATGGGTGCCATCGGCACGGGCAACACCCGGCCGGGCCTCGTCACGGCGAGCTTTGGCACGAGTGGGACGATTTACGCCTGTGCGAACAAACCGGTGGTGGATCCCGCGGGCGAGATTGCCGCTTTCTGCGATTCCACGAATCAGTGGCTGCCGTTACTCTGCACCATGAACGTGACCGTTGCTACCGAGATGATGCGCCTGGATTTTGGCTACACGCACGAACAATTCGAGAACAAGGCCGCGAAAGTTTCGGCCGGTGCCGGCGGTCTGCTGCTTCTGCCCTACCTCGAAGGGGAGCGGACGCCGAACGTCCCGGATGGCAGCGGCGTGATGCTCGGCATCAATCCCCGTACCTTCACCGCCAGCCATTACTGCCGCGCAGCCATGGAAGGCGTGACCCTCGGCATGAACTACGGCCTGCGGCGACTCGCCGAACTGGGGGTGAAGGCGAAACAAATCCGCGCCACCGGCGGCGGCGCGAAATCCAAACTCTGGCGGCAGATCATGGCGGATGTTTTCAACGCCGAAGTGGTGACGCTCAAGGTGAGCGAGGGCGCGGCCTACGGTGCGGCGTTGCAAGCGCTCTGGTGCTGGCGTTTGCAGAAAGGCGAGAAAGCCAGCATCAGCGACATCACGGATGAGTTTGTGGAACTGAACCCAGCCGAGACTGCCGAGCCGGATGCCAGCTCGGTGGCGACGTATCCGGGCGATCATCACGTGTTCCTGTTCAACTCCGGCACCGTTGCATCGCTCGCCAGCACGGGTGCTGTCGGGGCTACAGTCCTGACCGTTACCAGCACCAACGGGCTGACCGTGGGCCAGGCGGTCTCTGGCG
>JANOHH010000362.1:0-5720 GCA_031406395.1 Verrucomicrobiota bacterium
GGAGGCTTCCTCGATCAATTTCCGGCGGAGTGTGAAATACGGCTTCGGCTGTCTGGCCACCGGCTTGGCCTACCGCTTGGCGAAGCTGGGCTGGGGGAAATCAACGCTGTTTAGCGACAAGCGTCGATTCTTGGATTTGAACTCGTAGGAGCCGACGTAAGGGGTATCGAAATGGCTTTTCGTCTGGGCCTGACTTTGCTCAAAAAGGAATGAAAGCACATCCGCTGCTTGCTCTGATCCGTTTCCGGGTAGGGGAACGTTGGAACAACCCTTGGGGTGAGGCTGCGGCACGCTTTGAACCCTCCATAGCCGTCGACACTATAGGGCTCCTGCTGTTAGAAACTTGGAGACTCTTCACCTTGTCTCCCGCGGTCCTGAAATAGCCTGGCCCGCGACCCCGCTTACTTCGCGCGATTGGTCGCGAGGGTCAGGCGGGATTTCTTGCGATTGGCGGCGGCGCGAGTGATGACGCCAGACTTGACGGCTTTATCCAAGGCGGACAACGCGCCGGGGAGGGCCTTGGTCGCATCGGCCTTCTTGCCGTCGGCGACCGAGTCGCGCAACCCCTTCTCCAGTTTACGGAGCCGGGAGGCTATGGAGCGGTTGTGCAAACGTTTGCGTTCATTGCCGCGCATGCGGCGTTCGGCGGACTTCGTATTCGGCATAAATCGTTTCTAGTTCAAACTATGGGCGTTGACGGTAGACAAACCACGTCGGATGTCAACGGCGAAGCTGGTCACATCGCGGTGGGCAATTTTTCGAAGCACTCCGGGAGGGTCCGGCTAAAATCCGGATATCTGCCCTCCCAGGGGATCCGAAATAGCCGGATGCAATGGCGCTAATCACTGAAATACAATTGCTTGTGCTTTTAGCCAGCCAACTCCTGTCGGACATTAGCAATCAAAACGCCTTCGATGCTAAATTAATCATTGAGTTCCTCGGGAAATACGATAGCATGACGGCGCGTCAGGCTTCTGGGCCAGTTTTCCGAATGTTTAGATAGCGCGGAGCTATCGAGCCAAATCATCCAATGGGTGGTTTGAAGGCAAATAAGATGACTTTTTTGTGAACTAGAACGTCGCGCACTCAGTCTGAAAGTTATGTTGAATCGAAAAAATAGCCACGGTAGCACCACGACGTCGGGCGCCAAGCGCCGCAACAAGGAACAAGCCAAGTCACCCTTGACTCGCCGCCGCTTTGTCCTGCCGAGCGCCAAACGGAAGCCCCAAATTCAGCCCGAAAGCAGCGCGAAGCAAAATGGACAACCTAAAGTCGAGGCCCCTAGAATTCCCACCCCAAGAGCGGACGCGAAAAGCCTGGCCGCAGCGTTGGCCAACGTGTCTGCCAACCCGGTCGTGAGCACGGTTGACTTGACGGAGACCGTCAAGACGTTGCTGCACCTCGCGCAAGAACATGGCTATGTCACCTACGACGATATCAACGATGTCCTGCCCGATGGCCTGACGCCCGAAGATTTGGACGCGCTTTTCACCAAGCTTCGCAGCCTGGACGTTGAAATTGTGGATCAAGCGGAAGTTCAGCGCACCAAGCAACCGGAGCCGGAAGAGCAGGAGGAAGATTCGCGGCTCGAAATTCTCGACGATCCGGTGCGGATGTACATGAATCAGATGGGCAAAGTTCCGCTGCTGACCCGCGAACAGGAAGTGGAGATCTGCAAGCGTATCGAAGACGCGGAGATCGAGATGAAGGGTATCGTTTGTGCCCTCGGCTTCACCGCCAAGGAACACATTGCCATTGCCGAGAAACTGCTCTCCGACCCGCCGAAGGAACGTTTTGACCGCGTCGTGGTGGACAAGAAAGTTGCCAACCGGGAAGGTCACCTGCGCGATTTGCGCTCGTTCATCAAGAAAGTCCGTGCCCTGGACCAAAAGGTGGATGAGAAATACGCCGCGTGGCAAAAGGCCTTGCAGAAAGGTCGCAAGGAAAAACTGCACAAGGAATTTGTCAAGCTGAGCGTCAAGGTGCAGGAGACGTTCCCCAAATTTGCCTACAAGCAGAAGGTCATTGAAGAAATGATCGTTGTCGCCGGCAACGTTCACGAAAAATTCCAGGCGAGCTGGCGGCACGTTCAGGAACTGGAGCGGCTCCGCACCTCGACCGAACGCCGGGCTGCGATCGAAGCCGAAACCGCCCGGATCCGCACGCTTGAACAATTCGTGCGCATGTCCCGGGAGGAATATTTCAAGGCCTTCGGCTCGCTCAAAGGTTCTGCCGACCGCGCCCATCGCGCCAAGACGCACATGGCCGAGGCGAATCTACGGCTCGTTGTGTCGGTCGCCAAGAAATATACCAATCGCGGCCAGTCTTTCCTGGATTTGATTCAGGAAGGCAACATCGGTTTGATGAAAGGCGTCGAGAAATTCGAGTATCGCCGCGGCTATAAGTTTTCCACCTACGCCATCTGGTGGATCCGTCAGGCAATCACCCGTTCAATCGCCGATCAGGCGCGCACGATCCGGATCCCGGTTCACATGATCGAGATCATGAACAAACTCTGGCGCGCCCAGAAGCAACTCACGCAGGAGCTTGGTCGTGAGCCCACGCCGGAAGAGGTGGCCGACGAGATGCACATGCCGGTGAGCCGCATCAACTCGCTGCTCAAGATGGCGCAACAACCCGTGTCGTTGCATGCGCCCGTCGGCGATGATGGCGACGTGAGTGTTGGCGATTTCATTGAGGACAAGAGCGCCGAAAATCCTTCGGACGTAACGAGCTACAGCCTGTTGAAGGAAAAGCTCGGAGACGTTCTGACGACGCTCACGGAACGTGAACGTAAAATTCTCGAAATGCGCTTCGGCCTAACCGACGGCTACGAACGCACGCTCGAAGAGATTGGCAAGATGTACAACGTGACGCGGGAACGCATTCGCCAGATTGAGGCGAAAGCCCTCCGCAAACTGCGGCATCCAACCCGCGTCCGGCATTTGCAAGGCTTCCTCGACACCGAAGAAGCTGCGGCGGCCTAAGTTGGGCGCTGCCTGATTTCCATCAACCCTGGCCGGATCCCGGCCAGGGTTTTGTTTTTCCCAGCGGGCCGCTTCCTGGTGGCAACCGGGCGTGAATTACTTTAAACTACACTTCAAATGGCCATCGCAGACCTCAGACGAGACTATCGCGCCGGGGAATTGGAACGGCAGGAACTCGCTGCCGACCCGCTCGCGCAATTCCAAACCTGGTTCAACCACGCCGCCACCGCCCAGGCCTGCAGCCGCTGGCGCAGGATCGGGATCGCACTTTTCAAACTCGGGCAGGCCATTCTCGGACACGCCCCCGCCGACGTAAATGCGATGGTTCTCGCCACCGCCACCGTCGCCGGACAGCCCTCCGCCCGCACCGTGTTGCTCAAGGGCGTAGATTCGCGCGGCTTCATCTTCTTCACGAACTACGACAGCCGCAAAGGCCACGAACTCGCCGGGAATCCCAACGCCGCCCTGGCCTTCTACTGGCCGGAACTCGAACGGCAGGTCTGTGTGGCCGGTACGGTAACGAAATTGCCAGTTGCGGAATCGGAGGCCTATTTCCAAAGCCGCCCCCGTGGCAGTCAACTTGGCGCCTGGGCCTCCGACCAAAGCACCGCCGTCGAAAGCCGTAAAGTATTGGACGAGAAATGGCGGGAAGTCGCCGCGCGCTTCCCGCTGCTGGTGCCCCTGCCGCCGAACTGGGGCGGCTTCGTGCTTTCGCCCGTCCGCATCGAGTTCTGGCAGGGCCGCGCCAGCCGCCTGCACGATCGCTTTTGCTACACGAAGCGAAGCAACGGCACTTGGCAGATTGAACGGCTCTCGCCTTGAGCTCGCCGCCCACGAGGAAAAAAGGCAAAACTTTCGCTTGCATCTACGCCCGCCCGGATGAAGTTGGTGGTGGCGTCCGATCCCGGCGGCGCTCTCAAGTCTCACGGCGAACCGCCCTTCCCTTCGAACGTCAAACGCGATGGATGTAACCGACGCAATGACGAAAGTCTCACCTCGCAAAGCAGCCTGCACGGTCTTGGTGCTCTACGAAGATCTGGCGACGCGGCAACGGGGCTTGGCGGCGTGCGATTATTTGATGCGGAACTTCTGGGCCGAAGTCGAATTCGAGTTTCACTGGTGGCGAACGGATTTTCTCGCGGACGCATCGCTGGCGGCCACGGCCGCAGAAAAGGCATCCGAGGCCAGTCTCATTTTCTTATGCTCAGCCGGGACGAAGCAGCCGTCGGCCAGCCTCATTGCGTGGTTCGATAGCTGGATTGAGAATCGGCTTGCGGGCGAAGGCCTGTTGGTAAATCTCGTCACAGGCGAAGCCCCCGCGCATCATCGGCAAATGGGGGAGTTATTCCTGCGCGAGATTTCCCGACGGGCTGATTTGGACTATCTGGGAACTTTTCCGGAAACCAGCACCGGCACCTACCCGACTTCCGTCGTGAACGCAGAATTTCGCGCCAACCAAATGTCCGCCGTACTCGAGGGACTACTGCGCGAATCACCCCCGCCGCCCCACTTCGGCATTAACGACTGAGGCGCGGCTACTGCGCCGGCTCTGATTCGACAGCCGCTTCTTCCTGTTGCTCCGCGATGACCGGAGCGATGGCCTGAAGTTTGTCGTCGGCATCGAGGTTCACCAACTTCACCCCCATCGTGTTGCGCCCGGCTTCACGGATGCCTTGCACCGGGATGCGCACCATCTGACCACCGGTGGTGATCAGCATGATTTCGTCCGCGTCATGCACGGTGAGCGCGCCCACCACGTTGCCGGTCTTGTCGCCGGTCTTCATGGTGATGATGCCCTTGCCACCGCGGGACTGGACGCGATACTCATCAAATCCGGTGCGTTTGCCGATGCCGTTCGCGCCCGCCACCAACAGTGTGGCGTCCGGTACAACAATCGTCGCCGCCACGAGCGCGTCGTCCTTTTCCAAATTGATGCCGCGCACCCCCGTGGCCGAGCGGCCCATGGAGCGCACATCCGCTTCGCTGAAACGAATGCTCATGCCATCCTTGGTGATCAGGACCACGTCGTCACCCGGGTCTTTCACCTCGTCATTTTCCACGATACTGCCGCGCGTAAACTTTACTTCGATGAGCGCATCGCCGGGATCAATGCCGATGGCAATGATGCCGCCTTTGCGGACGTTGGAGAACTCGTTGAGGGAGGTTTTCTTTACCGTGCCCTGTTGCGTGGCAAAGAAGAGTTCGCCCGACTGCTGCCAGGTCACGTCCTCCTTGTTTTCGTCCGTTTTAGACAAAATGCGGATGAGAGCCGCAACTTTTTCCCCCGCCTTTAGTTCCAGCAAGTTGGCAATGCTGCGGCCTTTCGATGCGCGGCCCATGTCGGGAATCTCATGGACTCGCTCCACATAAACCCGACCCGTGTTCGTGAAGAACATGAGGTAGTCATGAGTGCTGGCAGTGAACAGGTGTTCGATGAAATCAGAATCTTCCGACGGCTCCGCCTCGCGGGTGCTCATGCCGATGACGCCTTTGCCGCCGCGGCGTTGCGCACGATACTGGCTGATGTTCGTGCGCTTGATGAGGCCATTGTGCGTGAGCGTAATGATGACGCCTTCGTTCGCAATCAAGTCCTCGATCGCGATCTCGCCTTCGTCGGGAACGATCTCGGACTTGCGCGGAGTGGCGTGTTTTTCCTTGATGACCTGGAGCTCAGCCTTGATGATCGTCATCACGCGCGATTCCTTGGCGAGAATGTCGAGCAGGTCTTTGATC
>JANOHH010000385.1:0-1124 GCA_031406395.1 Verrucomicrobiota bacterium
TACGCTTACAAGTATCGCGACTACGTCATCCGATCCTTTAATGCCGACAAACCGTTCGACCAGTTCATCACCGAACAGCTCGCTGGCGATGAACTCGCGCACGCGACGCAGGCCGACTCACAAGCCGTGCTCACCGACCCGAATCGCCTCGAGTTGCTCATCGCCACCGGTTTCCTGCGCATGGGGGCCGACGGCACCGCCACGCCCGCCGTGGCGGATCCGGACTCTGTGCGCAACCAGGTCGTGGCGGACACAATCAAAATCGTGTCCACGTCGCTGCTGGGATTGTCGGTCGGCTGCGCGCAGTGCCACGATCATCGTTACGACCCGATTCCCCAGACCGATTACTACCGGCTCCGCGCCGTGATCGAGCCGGCCTATGACTGGAAGAACTGGCGCACGCCCGACCAGCGCCTGATTTCGCTCTACACGGAGGCCGACCGGAAGAAGGCCGGCGAAGTCGAAGCCGAAGCGAAGAAACTTGCCGACGAGAAGGAAGCGAAACAGAAGCAGTACCTCGAGGAAGCATTGGTGAAACATCTCGAGAAATTTGAAACTCCTTTGCGCGAGCAACTGCGCGCCGCCTACGACACGGCCACCGACAAACGCACGGCCGAGCAAAGAAAACTCCTCGCCGACAATCCGAGCGTGAACATCAACGCCGGCGTGCTTTATCAATACAATCAAAAGGCAGCCGATGAGTTGAAGGCGATGGACGCGAAAATCACCGAGGTTCGCACCAACAAACCGCCAGAGGATTTCATCAGCGTTCTGACGGAGCCGGCGGACAAGGTTCCGGTCACCTACCGTTTCCATCGCGGCGATCCGAAACAGCCCAAGGAAACCATCCTGCCCGGCGGATTGAGTGTCCTCGCCTCTCCCGGTCAATCCGTCGAGTTGCCGGAGAAAGACCCGAACCTCGCGACCAGTGGACGGCGGCTCGCTTTCGCGCGGTGGCTCACCAGTAGCACGAACCCGCTCGTCGCCCGCGTGCTCGTGAACCGCGTCTGGCTGCAACATTTTGGTAACGGCCTCGTCGGCACACCGTCGGATTTTGGCGCCATGGGAGAGCGGCCATCCCATCCCGAATTGCTCGACTGGCTCGCGAGCGATTTTGTCGAGCA
>JANOHH010000394.1:0-4840 GCA_031406395.1 Verrucomicrobiota bacterium
CGACACCCTCCCGCTCGCAGCATGAAGGAAGAATTTTGTCTCACACCCAACTTGACCCGACGCCGGGTTTTCCGGTTGGCAGTTTTGCGAGTATCGCGTAACATCTATCTATATTTATACAGTACTGAATAAAGTCGTCAACAGATTTTTATACATTTCTGAATATTTTTTCCAAGAGGCTTTCTGGGCTGATCGTAAGGCCGCTGACGCAGCAGATCGTCGCTGATGCGCTAGGGGTTTCCCAACCTACCATTGGACGCTGGATGAAGGGAGATGCCGAGCCAGGGATGGAGGACCTGCTTAAAATCGCGAGCTACTTCAAGATTGATCCTTTCGATCTGGTCTATGCAGATCGGCCCATGCCTGCCCCGGTGCAGCTCCGTGAAACTCCGGACGCCTACTTAGTTGACGCCGCGCTGAATGAGATGGAAGATTTGAAAGAGAAAGTTCAATCCCTCGACCGCGCGCTGAAGCGCATCAAAAAAGGCAAACCATGAAAGTCATGCTCCCGCTCCTGCTGTTCGTTTCGCTGACTGCCAGCGCGCAACAATCCGAAATTCACAAACGCGCCCAAGCCATCGCCGGACAGAACGCCGCGCCCAAGAAAACCCCGGCGGTGATCCGGGCCAGCCAGGCCGACACCAATGATTTTCGTTGGGTCGAGGGTAAACTTTACAACCGCGCGCTCTCCACCAACTGGGTTTCCCTGCCCACAGAATGCGTCAACTCGCCGGGCACGCCTGGCCAAATGTGGCGGATCACCTCTCTGCGCGTCGCGCAACTTCTGCCGGAGAACCATCTAATCGTGGAAGAGCGTTACTACGTGGGCAGGGCCCATAAGAGCTCGCAGTATTTTGTGGTGAAAAATTATCCTGGCGCGGCGAAGCTCGTAACTGGAAACCCGTTGCCCGAACTGCGGGTGCTGCGCACCGGCAGCCGAGAATTGAATGGGGAGACCATCGCGGTTTACGATTACGGCACCTTGCCGCCGCCGGTCAGGTGATGGAAAGGTCACAATGGACGATAACCTCTTTCTCTTCGGGCTGATTTTGGGGGCGGCAATTTGTGGCGCAATTGGCTATACCATTGGCCAGAGCCGAGGCCGCGGCCCGGATGGCTTGGGGCTCGGTCTTTTTTTGGGCCCCATTGGCTGCATCATCGCTGCGCTTTTGCCGGAAAAAGGGCTGCACTGTCCGGAATGTTTGGGCGTCGTTCCGCGCGGCGCGCGCCGGTGCAAACATTGCGGCGTGGCGATCACCAAAGAACCCCTCCGTGAAGCCGCTCTCCAGATTCCCCCCAGTGCCGCATTTTACGTCCTGCGGGCGGACAAAACCGAAGGCCCATTTTCGCGAAAACAACTTCAGATTCTCGTCAGCACCCAGGCGCTCGCCCGTGAGACCCTCTGCGCGCGCAAAGGTGATTCAAATTGGGTCGAGCTTCGGTCTATAATTTGACCCTTTTGCCGGCCTGTCCATTGCCCCCTGCATCGTGGTCGGCTCGACCCTCGCGATCGTCGTGTGCGAGCCGTTGGATTCGACCTCCGCCAGCCCTCCGCGCCCGTCCCGCGGCCATCCCGCGACCCCGTTTCCAGACCCATTCTGGTCCCATGCTGGTGCAAAGCCCCTCTCAACAGCATTGATCCCCCTGCAAATAAAGCCTCCTCAAGCCTTTTCTAGCTGATTCAGTCTTCGCGTGGATGCTCCCCCCGGGCGGGCCGGCCCCATCGGTGCCGCCCGGAACTCTTTGACGAAATGAAATGCACCCGTTGCCAGTCACCACGAACCATGAAAACGCTTTTCAACATTTCTCCGCAGGCGATGTCTGCTAAACACCGTCGCGGGCCCACCACGGGCTGCGAAAATCTCGTCCTCGGCGCCGTAATCGAAGTCGCCGCGCTGAATCTTCCGCCTCACTGTGCCCGGCTCATTGAACACGCTCCCGAGAGTTTTGATGACGCACGACACGGGGCGGTTGCGCTCGCCGTCAAGAATCTGCTCCGCGAGGGCAAACCCGTTCACGCCGTCGCCGTGGCCGAGGCTGTCGCGTTCGATGAGTCCACCGTGTTTATCTCGCAGTTGCTCAACTCCGCGCTCCCCCTTGAAACCGCCGAGGCCGAGGCCGGGGAATTGTACAAAGCGTTTCAGCAACGCGAGACGATCCAGATCATCGGCGAGGCGCATCAGGAATTGCAGGAGCATCCTGAAGCGGTTCACGCCGTCACTCGCAACCTGATTCAAACGCTCGACGGCATTGCCGGGGAGTCATCGGGCATCGAATCTCAAATTGAGGCGCAGACGTTCGACGCCACGAAGATAATTGAGCAGCCCGCGCCGAGGTTTACGCTGGCCGGAATACCCGTCTCGACGCCGGGCAATCTCACCAGTGTTTCTGCGCCACCAAAGGCCGCGAAATCGTCATTCATTGCTGCCGCAATGGCGTCAGTCATCACTCATTCACAGATGACCGATTGTCTCGGCTGGCGTTCATCCAATCATGCGGGCGGCGCATTGATTCACCTCGACACGGAGCAGAGTGAATACGATCACCACGAGCTCATCCAGCGCACATTGCTCCGCGCACAGTCACCCGCGCCGACTTGGTTGCGCTCCGCGTTCATCACCGGATTCAGTGTGAACCAATGCCGGGAGGCAATCCGCCATTCGCTCAAGGTCGGCGCGGACAAGTGCGGCTCAGTGCAAAGCATGATCCTCGACGGCTTGGCCGACTTCGTGGCCGACGTGAACGACCCGGCAGAGTGCAACGACTTCGTAGCCGAGCTTCATGCGCTCGCCATCAAGTTTCATTGCCCGATTCTTGGCGTGATTCATTTCAACCCCGGCACAGAGAAAACCCGTGGGCATCTCGGCTCGCAGTTTGAACGCAAAGCCGAAACGAATCTGCGCTTGTACAAAGACGACGAGGCTACCGTTGTTTGGTCTGAGAAAAACCGACGCGCACCGATCACCAAGGACCGGGGGCCGCGGTTCGCGTGGAGTGAAGAACACCAGATGCACCTCAGCGTTGAATCAAGCCAATCGGTTCAAGACAACGAAAAACTCGAATCGTTAAGGATGCTCGCCGAGGAATTGTTTGCCGATCAATCGTCTCTGAAATACTCAGAAATGGTTAAAAAACTTACTGCCAAAAACGGGTTGGCAGTGAGCGTGCGGACGGCAGCGCGAAAATTGGCCGAACTGTCACGGCTGCAACTCATCGAAAAAACCTTATTTGGACAATGGAAATCAAGGGTTTAATGCAAATCACTGCCACACTGCCAAACGCTGCCAAATCACTGCCAAGTCACCCTACTGTCACACTGCCAACCGCCTATATGTAGGCGGTGGTAGGTGGCAGTCATTGTGACAGTGACCCAGAAAAACCTCAATCGCATGACCACACTTCACCTTTATTTTGAAGCCATCCGCCGTGGCTTGACGATTGAACCCCACGGCCCGGCGCATCTCAGTGTTGGCCCCAACGAAATCCTTGAAGCCGACTTGGAATTCCGGGAGCAAGTCCGGGCGCACCGAGCCGAGCTGATGGCTTTGCTCCGCGCCCTTCACACCGCGAAACAAATTCTCTGCGGCGAATTCGACGGCAACCGAGCGCATGTTCAAATGCTCGCGTCACAGATGCTTCAAAGCGAACAGCACCCACTTTGCGCGCTCGCCCTTCAGCGAGTGTCGCGTTTGCAAAACACCACCAACCCAGAAACCAAGGACACCGAATGAAAACTCACGCCGAAGAAATCGCCGCCGCGCAACGCCGCGGAGTCCGCATCCTCGCCTTGCAGCGGGGCCAACCCATCCCCTTCCGGGATACCGCCATCACCGACGCCCGTCCGGGCAATGGCGATGACGAAATCATTGCCGCAATGGTGCGGGGAGGTTCACCGATTCCCGGCGCGGGGATTTTCCCACCGGCGACCTTGCTCGCCCAGACGCAAGCCGGGCTGGTCCGCGAAGCGGCCAACGAACGGCAGGAAATACTAGCCATTGGGCCGACGGTTATCCCCGCAAGTTTTGGCGAATACCTGTTTGGATGAAAACGATTCTCGCCACGCTTCGCCGTTGGGCCCTTGCCTTTACGAACGGCTTTTCTGGAAAGCGATGGAGCGCTGCTCGTCCCGACCGTGGAAGGTTTGCTCGGTGACAAGCTGACAGCTTTTGGGCCGAACACGACCGGCGTACCGCTGAACGAGCAACGCGCCATGCAGTTCATGAAGCACGTGTTCGACATCGGCGAGTTGTTCAACGCCGCCAGCGATCTGGCTGCCGTGCGGGCCGCCTACGATCAGATCTTCGCCGCCGAGAACGGCTTTCGCGGCGGAAAGTTCACGACGGAACTGGCGTTGCAGGATACTTTCGACACGGCGTATCGCATCGCCCAAGTCGGCTTCGCCATTGCGCCGAAAGATGGACGCGATGAACTGCTTGATGCGGGTCGCAAGCAAATCGGGAGTCACCTCGTTGGTGTGAAATTTCGTCGGGAAGAAATGAAAATCGCCGCCGCCAAGGCCGCCTTGCTCGCGAGCGCGCTTCGCGCCGCTGCAGTGCCAGCCATCGGCACGCTGCGTTATGACGAGACCAAGCTCGCCAGTTTGAAAGATGTAAAGTTTGACGCCGCGTATTCCGCCGCCGGCAAACTGAAGGCAATTCCCGAAGCGATGTGGCTCTGGGCCGAGGCCCTGCGACTTCGCGGGGCAATTTCGTGACGATCATTCGTAATGGTAAAATCGGAGCGTGCCTCGCGCCTCTATTATATGGCTCGCTCGCGCCGTCAATGTAGTGCGCCCTGCCGCCCGTCGCCTCCACATTGACTGCGCTCGCTTCGCCAAACG
>JANOHH010000399.1:0-5034 GCA_031406395.1 Verrucomicrobiota bacterium
TGTCCGGGCCGAAGTGGTTCGTGGCCGCCAGGTATATGAAGTTCGGCGGCGTGCCTGTGAGCGTGCCGTGCGCTGGTGGGCTGGTGATGGAGTAAGTCAACGCGTCGCCATCAACATCGGAGGCGGTAAGTGCAATGGGCAGTGGCGTGTCTTCGTCCACGGTAAGTGATTGCGGGTAAGCGACGGGCGGATCGTTGACGGGCAGCACGGTGATTGTGACCGTCGCAACAGGTGATTGAACCCGACCATCGTAAACCCTAAATTGGAAGCCGTCTGGACCGAAGTAATTGAGATTGGGTTTGTAGATCCCATTTGGCAAATCACCGCTCAAGTTGCCGTTGGTGGGGCCATTGACCACCATGAAACTCAACGGATCGGCATCAGGGTCAAAGCCCGTGAGCGTGATTAGCATGGGAGTGTCTTCATCAAGCCTGACGGATTGGGGATTGGCCGCTGGCACACGATTCACCGATAAGATTGCGACCGAACTGGTGACTGAGCCGGAATCATTGGCCACCACTACGGTGTAATGGCCGGTACTGACGAATTGCACATTGCTCAACAAGAGCGAAGAATTGGTGGCACCAAGCAGGTTAGTCACCCCGTGTCGCCATTGATATCGCAAGGGCGGAGTACCTTCGGCTGTCACGTTGAAGCTCGCATTCGAGCCAACCGTCACAGTCTGGCTGACCGGTTGGGAAGTGATTGCCGGCGGTGTGTCTCCTTCATAACGAACGAGGCCGAAACCGAAGAAGGGGCCCTGGTACACAGTGCCAGCTGCGAGAATCTTCCCGTCGGGCTGCAATGCCAAGTCATACAATTGACTATGGTCATCCCCCGCCTTGGTGATGACAATCCCGTCTCCACTAAAGGTCGTATCCAGTAATCCATTGGATTGGTATCGAGCCAAGGCAAAGCGGTACAAACCATCAGCGAAAGCGGCGTGGCCGCCCGCCACAATCTTACCATTCGGTTGAAGCAATAGACTCGTGCATTCGCTGAATTGAGGCGCAATCTTCACATGGATTCTGCCAGCGGCTCCGAACGAAGAGTCCGGTGTTCCATCTGCGTTGAATCGAAAGATAAGAAACTGGGGGGTGCTGCTTGACCCAGCCACAAGGATTTTTCCGTCGGCCTGTATAATTACTTTCGCCGGCTCATTCACACCTGAACCAGCCCCCCAAACCCTTTTTCCACCTGTGCCGAATCCTGGGTCCAAAGTGCCGTCGGGATTGTAGCGCACCAAAGCCCAAACCAATGCACCGGATATGGTGCTGCTAAAGCCTGCCACAACAATCTTTCCATCGCTTTGCAAGGCCAGGCTGGAACATCCGACAATAATATATGGCAAACTGGTCGTTACTCTGCCATTGCCATTGAATGAGTTATCAGCGCTTCCATCTGAGTTGTATCGCGCCAACGCAAGGGTTGAATTGTAGCTCTGCGTCGGACCAGTCACAGAAACTCCTCCAAGCACGATTTTTCCATCGGGCTGAATTGCCATATCCGCTGCATAGGCACTCCCCTCCTCGCCAAACGAAGTCAACACCAACCCTCCCGAACCGAGGCTTGGATCAATCCTTCCGTTGGAATCATACCTTTCTATGAAGAAGCTGGTGGTGTCGTTGAAGTTTTTGTCACGCGACTCGTTTGAGCCTGCCAGGAGAATCTTGCCATCTCGCTGAATGGCCAAGGCGGCTAGAATATCACGAAAAGATCCAACACGGCTGACAACCTTCCCACCTGATCCAAAGCCTGTATCCAAAGTTCCATTGGCATTGTATCTAACCATCCCAAAAGCATCCCCCACATTTCCTGCGAGAACGATCTTTCCGTCCTGTTGAACCGCTACGCGCCGTGCATTTCCACCTTCCATCGGGTCGTCATTAACGCGAATGCTCACTGCTCCATTCGTGCCGAACGAGTAGTCCAGATCGCCAGGCGCTGCGATGGAAACGCCGGTTGCACCCAGCATCAACATGACGCATAGCGCATGAAGTTGCCCCCGCACGTAACTTGAACTGTGCCTGGGCGGCCTGAATTCAGGATGCCGCACATCCGAGACTCCACCTCCGCTAACGTACGCACAGGATTTGAGTGACGGTTTCATATTTCGGCCTCAGTTTATACAACTCTTTAGGAATCTTTGACGCTCCCAGCGGACACAGACCACTGCTCAACCAGCTTTTCAATTATTGCCGCTTCTGGCCAGCATCCCTGAGCAAGCACTCTTTCCGCTGCCCTTTGGTCCGTCAAGGCCAAAGACTACGGACTCAACATGTGGTACCATCGCGCTGGCACGCGCGCGGCGTTGGGGCGGATTCAAGTGGCTGGCGCAAGTGGTCGAGGTGGGTGATAGATGTCCTTGGGGGTCAGGGAGGCAAGGCATTTTCCGAGGCGCGCCATTTGACCGGCACGTTGGTCTCCAGAGTGATGCATTCGGCCCGCGCCATTCTGGCCAGTTGTCGGCGGGCGCGGACGCGGCCGCCAGCAGCAGGAGCTACGCGACCGTAGGAATAAGCTGCCGGCTGGCAAATTTGGAAGCATGAGTTCGTGGTAATTCTTCAGTGCTCATAGCGCGAGGTGGGTGGAAAAAACCAGATCTTAGCTCTGACCCGAAGCAGGCGGTTGTGTGCAGGTTGTGGGAGATCAGCTCGACTGGGTCGGGGATTCGACAGCGGGCAGCGCCCGGCCGAGATTTTCGAGCACGGTGATTTTCTGCCAGATTTTCCGGGACAATCCCGCGGTCAAATCTTCCACGTCGTCCACGGCATCGAGCAGGACCGTGTCTTGAAATCCCTGGACGTAGAGCGCGGCGATCTTGCTGATCAACGCCAGTGCCTCGCTGCAGTAATCCAGATAGCGATTCAGCTCGAAGGGCGTCAGCTCGCGCTTGGGAGGCGCTGGCCGTTGGGCGAAGCAGCTCTCGGGATGCTTCGTCAACTGGTGCATGTCAATGATGTGCGCCAGGGCGCGGAGTTCGTGGATGGCGTTCAAGGCGCGGTTGCGTTTGATCCGGTTTTCCCAACTCATGAGGAACAGGATCGCGGCTCCAATGAAAACGACCGAGCTGATGCTGGATTCCAGCGACTGAATGAAATTGCTGTAGTCGCCAAACTGAAACTGGCGGATGTGCAACAACATCCCGATCAGCAAGGCGATGATGGCCAGGCTCAGGCCCGCCGCCCCGCAGCGGAGCGCCAGGTTGGGTTTCTGAATCCAATGGGTGCGGGTGATATTTTCCAGAGCCACCTGCAGGAGTTCTTTCACGATTTTACCCAGTCCCGATCCGGGAAAGCGCGTCTCAATCCGGCCATGCAACTCCCGGACCGTCTCCACAATTTCCTGCGGATCCAGTTGCCGATAGTTCGCAATGGGCGGTGCCATGATTTTTCTGAGCGTAAGGTTTGCCGTGCGCGTGAGCAAGCCGGGAGGCTTCTGTCCGCGAACATTGCAAAAGTGAATAAGATTAGGATTAAGAAAAAGAAAAAGCGGGACTAACTATTTGGGCATGACCGGCAGCAGAATGTGCGATAAATGTCGGGCATCCAGATAGAGCGTGTTTTTCGCCACGGCCGTTTTGTCGCTGGAGCGGAAAGGTTCGCCGGGGTTGGGGTTCGGATCGTAACCGCGGTCGCTGCGGGTTCAGGCTCCCTCCGGGCGGCGGTCACGCGACTCAATTTCCAGGTACAGCCACGCTCGGGCATGCGTCCAGTAATATTTGGCCGTGCGCGGCGAAATGCCGAGCACTTCCGCCGCTTCGTCATTGGTCATCCCGACGAAGTAACGGAGCTTCACCAGGTCCGCCTCGTCTTTGTGTTGGGTTGCCAGCTTGTCGAGCGCGTCGTTGACGGCCAGAAGCTGATCGTCATCGGATGGCGAGGCGAGTTCCAAGTCCTGAATGGCCACGCGTTGCTGGTCGCCGCCGTGACGGGCGGCGCGTTTGCGGCGGGCACGGTCAATGAGAATGCGGCGCATCGCTTCGGCGGCGGCGGCGAAAAAATGGGCACGGCCATCCCACTTTTGATTTTCGTTGCCGACCAGCCGCAGCCAAGCTTCGTGAACCAGCGCGGTGGGTTGCAACGTGTGGCCCGGCGCTTCGTTGGCCATCTTGTGCGCGGCCAGGCGTCTCAACTCTTCATAAACCAACGGCAACAACTGATCGGCGGCATTAGGATCACCTTGTCGAGCCGCTTCAAGAATGCGTGTGACGTCGCTCATGGCGGTGCGATAGGTGCCGATCAGATTTTCGGAACCGTCCGCCGGATTTTCTCCAGCAACCCCCGCGTGCCATGCCGCTCACACCAATCCTCGATGTAAGGCCAGTCGAGCTGCTCTTGCTGCACCCCGATCACTGCGCGCACATCTTCGCGATCCTTTGCCCTCGCCCAACGCAGCTTCCAGATAATCACATCCTCCGCGGTGGGGAACCGGACTTTGTGCCCCTGCACTTCAACTTCGATGCGGCGGCGAAATCGTTCCTGGTCGTGCGCGTCATTGGACAGGCGAAACATCTCGACCTTGAAAAAGGTGCCCTGCACGCGAAACTCCTGTCGCTGCGTGCCAGTATTCGTCTCGAAGGACATTTGAGGCTCCGCCTCGAACTCCGGCCCCAGCGTCCGGGCGAAATTCTGGCTTAGCGGTGAGCTCAATTGCACCACGAAGTCGGCGTCCTTGGTCGATCGCGGGATGCCATGATAATTGCTCGAAAAGCCGCCCACGAGCATGAACGGAATGTCCGCCGCTTTCAGCGCGGCAGCTACCCGCAGGGCCACGTCATCAATGGTCAAGATGTGGCCTCCAGCTTTCCCTGCAATTCCAACCGCTCGCGGAGAATTTCGCGGCAACGGGCTTCCGAAGCGCCGGGAAACTGATGGCGAATCCCCGCCAGCGTGATCCGGCACGCCGCCTCAAAAAGTTGCTGCCCGGCCAGCAGCTTTTCCTCCGGCGACATCGCCCGCGCCTCAACCAGTTCCTCGCGGAACAACTCATCAATCAACCGCTGTGTCGCCGGTGGTGGCGCGTAGGGTGTCG
>JANOHH010000407.1:0-1098 GCA_031406395.1 Verrucomicrobiota bacterium
GCAATTTCAGTCTGCGTCAGCCCGCCGAAAAACGCCATTTCAATCGCCTGCTTCTGCTCGGGCGCGAGTTGCGCCACGGCCCCACGCACGGCGCGGGCCGTTTCCTGGCCGAGCAGTGGGGCGTTCGGAGCCTCGTGAAGAGTTTCGCCAGCCAGTTGTTCCGCCGTCACCGCTTCCACGAGCCGATGTCCGCGTTGCGAGACGCGCAGGCGGTCGATGGCTTTGTTGCGCAGGAGGGTAATGGCCCAGGTTACGGGCTTGCCAAGCCGGGGATCGTAACTGCCAGCCTTCGCCCAAATCTGGACGAACACCTCCTGCACCACGTCTTCGGCGTCGTGAGCGTCGCGCAAGATCCGCACCGCGATGGAAAACAAGACATTGGCCAGCCGGTCGTACAGTTGCGAAAAAGCTTCGGTATCACCGCCAGCGACCCGGGCCAGCAGTTCCGTTTCGGGTGCATCCCAGGGCGGAGTGTCTACGTTCATGGTTGCGCGCCCAGTGCCCGCCATCCGCCAATCCGCACTAAACAAATCGGCAGAGCGGTCGGTCAAGGTCGCAGCCGAATCATGTACCAATTGTTGTGCGTTGGCAAAAACCATCGGTAGCTATACGTCTGCCGCGCCCGAACGGATGCAGCGGGTTGAAAACTTTTGCGAAATTTTCAACGGAGTAAAGATTGTTCATCCCCATGCATCCGCCCGGCAACCCCAGTCGTATTCCTCTCTGTAAACGGAAAATGAAGACCATGAAATCGCACCTCCCGACCCTTTCCATCGCTCTGATCGCAATCGCCCTCAGTGGCTGCGGTCGGAAGACTGCCGCGCCTGCGGACCCTCAGAACGCGCAGGTGATTCACTCAGTTCCACCCACCGCAGTTGATCCGCTCGCGTTGGCCCTGCTGCCGCACGAAGGTGACAAAGCCACGGATAAGGAAATCCGCCGCTTCCAGGAACAAGTCCGGGGCGGGCAAAATCGTGAGGCCGCGTTGGAGCGACTGGGCTGGGCGTTCGTCGCCAAGGCGCACGAAAGTTTTGATCCCGGTTATTACAAGCTCGCCGAAGCGTGCGCGAATATTCTGGAATCCGGCTCCCCCGGCTG
>JANOHH010000435.1:0-4861 GCA_031406395.1 Verrucomicrobiota bacterium
GGCTGAAGCGGGCGTGGCCAGAAAACAAAAGGCAGACACGACCAACAGGCGCAGAAAAGTATTCTTCGCCCGCAACCATAGATCATCCGTCGGCTGGCTGGAAGTTGTGCGATAGGTTTTCATATCGTGATTGTCATTTTAGTTGAGGTTGAGGATTTAGGGTCGTTCTTGATCAAGGCCAGCGCAATACCCTTCCATTGGGCAGCAACGTCGCGGTATGACTTTCCCGCGCCACGGCCAGCGCCGCGGTATGGGTAAACAATTGGGTGCCGGGGTCGAACAGCTCCGTGTTGGCCAGTACCGGGCTGACGCCGTTATTACGCCCGCCCACGATCAATACTTTGGCATTCGTCAGTACTGTGGCCGTGTGTGAATCGCGCGGAATGTTCATCGGGCTGATGGCAAACCAGGCAGCGGCCTCCGCCATTTGCACGACGGATGAAACCAGCGCCATCACGGCGAAGGCCACGGCCAAAAGCAGGATTTTGCGACTGGGAGCTTTCCTGCGAATGCGCGGCTGCCGCTTTGGATGAGCGTCCGGGTGTTCGCCATCGCAAACCCATGCTTCGGGCCGCAATGACCAGCACAAGAACTTCAGTTTGAACTTCATATTATCTGCTTCGGGAAGCGGCCGACACACCAGCCGCCAATGAGCTAAGAAGTAGAAATGACTTTGGATTACAGAAAATCTTTGCAGTCCGAATCGAAGGCAACGCCGCCGGCGGTCAGGGTTCGGAATCGACCGCCGGCACCGAGTCCGTGGTCCAATCCAATCCCATCTCCCGCAGCAGTTTGCGCAGGGCCACCAGGTCCCATAATTGCAAGCGCCGCCCGTCCACGCTCACGGCCAGTTGTTGGCCATCCGCACTGAAAGCCAGCGGGACCATGCCGGTGGGCAGGAGCAATAACGGCTTCAAAGTGCCGGCCGCGTACAGGCCCGCCCCACCAAGTTCCCGCTTGAGCCACAACGTCCGCTCGTCCGGCGGATAAAGGACGCGGGTGAAATTGGTCAACGTGCGGGTACGCTCCCAGGTCCGGGTGCTCCAGAACTCGACCCCCGCCCGGGTGCCGACCGCGACTTCATCGCCGCGTGGCGAAAACTGGAAGTCCCCGATGCTGGCGGAGTGGGTGAGCCTGGCGACGGGTTCGAGTCCGGGGATGCGGTAAATGGAAAGCGCCGTCCCGAATGGCTGGTAAATGCCCAGCCAACGGCCATCCGGTGAAACCCCGTTCACACCGGTCACCGTCGGCAGCCAGTCAGCGGGTCCGGTTTCGATCTGAGCCGGCGCCAAAATCCGGGAACCTTTGGCTCCGGTGAGGGCAACCGAATTGGAATGGACCGTCAGGAAGGTAAAACCGTCCGGCTGGTGAAGGGGCAGTCGTTTCAGTTCTGGCGCGGTCCCGGACCGGGTTGCCGGTGTGAGTTGCAAACGGAAGCCTTGCGAGTCGTGTGGTTGGTTGCGGCTGCCAAATAATTCCGGGCCATCGGCGGTAAAGTACGGCTTGGCCAGGTAACCATCCTTCACCAGCGCGCCCGGCCCGCCGCCCACCAAATCCCAAACGCCCATCTGTTTGTCGCCGGCGGCTGCGAGCCATCGCCCGTTCGCAGAAAGGGCAGCGTGCAGCAAACGAATGCCCACCACCTCCCCAAATTCACGGTAGCCCGAAGGCTGCTCGAACGCGTACAGAATGATGCCGGAAGCTGTCAGCACCGCGCATTTCCCCCCATCCGCCTTGAACTGCATCTGGTAACTATCCAGCCGGATCGTGAAGCTCCGTTCCAATTCCGTCGTGTTCCAGCAGATCAACTCGGCGTCCCAGCCGCCCGTGAAGAGGTATTTGCCGTCGGGGCTGAACCAGGCGTTCACGGCGTCTGCTTTATGCCGGCCGAGCAGGCGCGTTTTACCCGTCACGGTATCCATCACCGACACTCCGGCACCCGCGTCCGGCACGGCGAGCAATTGCCCGGAAGGATGCCAAGTGACCAGCTCCACCCGACTGGGGAAGGCATTGGATGCCAACAGCGTCCCATCGGAAGCTTCATGAATGGACACGGTCCAGGTCGCGCCGGCAGCCGTCACCGCAGCGAAGCGCCGTCCGTCCGGTGCGTAGCCCAGATACAGCGGTGGAACCGGCAGTGGCGGCAGGGTGGCTTCCGAGCCGGTTTCCAAATCCCATACGGAAACGGACTGATCTTGGGCCGCCATCAGTTGCCGCGAGTTCGGATGAAACGACAGCGCGGTCCACGGCACATTCCGCACCCATAAGACCCGCCGGGCGTTCGCCACGTTCCACACCTCCCAATCCGCCCGCGCGCCCCCCGGGGTGTGGTCGCGCTTCACGGCCAGAAAGACACCATCCGGGCTCCAGGCGGACCTGTCATACGCCGGCCGGTTGGTACTTGCTGGCAACGTCGCCAGCAGCTGCAAGTCGGTGGCAGAACGGATTTCCACCGGTCCCGTCCCTTTGCATATGGCCAGGCGCGTAAACTGTGGGTCCAACAACCGCAGCGTGAACCCGGCGCCACAGGCCAGCGTTTGTTCGAGCCGCAAATCCGGCAGAGCCAGTGCCACAAACACTTCGCGGCGCAATTCCGCGGAGTTGGAAATCGCCCCCGCCCGCCGCAGGGCGTCAAGGGAGCGAACCCGGTGGCCCAGTTCGCCGCTCCGCAACGTGGCGCGGGCCTGTTCCAAGAGCGCCGTATACAAATGCTGCTGGGTAGCCCGCTCGGCCAACTCCGCGCGGATTCGCATGGCGCTCTCCCGCTGCTGCGCGGTCTCGGCCAGCTCGCGGGCCCGCTCGATGCGCACCAGCGCAATCGGCGAACCGATCGCCACCGCCAGCAGCAAGGCGGCGCCAATGCCAAGGGCGGTCGCGAGCGCTGGCTTGCGCCGACACCAGCGCGCCAGTTTGGTCCCGCGGCCAATGGGTCGCGCGCAGATTGATTCGTTACGCAGGTACCGGCCCAACTCGTCGGCCAATTCCTGGGCCGAGGCGTAGCGCCGCGCCGGCTCTTTTTGCAGACACTTGAGGCAGATCGTCTGCAAATCCACCGGCACGCTGGGATTCAACCGGCGCGGCGCCACCGGATCCGTGTTCTGCACCTGCATTAAGATTTCCGAGAGGGTTTCGCCCTGAAATGGCGGCCGACCGGTGAGGAGATGATAAAGAATCGCGCCGAGGGAATAGACGTCCGCTGTCAGTCCGGTCTCGTTCAGCTTCCCGGCGGCCTGTTCCGGGGCGATGTAATTCGGCGAGCCCAACACTTGCCCGGTGGTGGTCAGTTCCGCATCCGTGCCCACGAGTTTGGCCAGACCAAAATCCGTGATACGCGGTTGATCGAACCCGTCCAGCAAAACGTTTGAGGGTTTGAGGTCGCGGTGTAAAATGCCGCGTTGATGTGCGTAGTGAACCGCTGCGGCAATCTTCTGGAGGTAACCGGCGGCGCGCCGCGCGGGCAACGGCTTCTCCCGCACCAACTCGGCGAGATTTGCGCCTTCGATGTATTCCATCGAGAAAAACTGCTCGTTGCCCGCCTGGCCAACCTCGAAAATGCCGACGATGTTGGGATGTTGTAACGCGGCGGTCGCGGCGGTTTCCGTGCGGAAGCGCTCCACAAATTCGGGGCTGGAAAACGGCCCGTGTAAAACCACTTTCACCGCTACGATGCGATTCAAACTGATCTGCCGGGCCTGGTACACCACGCCCATGCCGCCGCGTGCGATTTCCTTGATGAGCTCGTAGTCGCCGAGGCGGTGAAACTTCGTCGCCACGCCGGGGGCTGAAGGAGGATCGGGCTCCAGCGCCAGGGCAAAGCCCAATGCCCCAAGGCATTTTGAACACAGCCCCGCCGCTGACTCACCGAATAAGGGCGTGCCGCACTTGGGACATGTGCCTGTGGAAGTCATTTCAACAAAAAGCCCGTCATCATGGTTAAGAAGCGATCCCGCCGCACAATTACAGAATATCCGCGGGCATTTCTGGCTCCCAAACGGAGGGTGGGCGTGACCGCGCCCCCAGCCCGTACCCAGCGAGGGCCACGTTTGGCTTTTCCGACAGGTTCATCGCTGTTCCGCCGCTGTGCCCGGGGAGGCGTCGTGCTTCGTCATGGATTCAACGCGGCGTACAAGTGCCGCATCTCCTCCTCCACCTCCGTGGGGCTGGAAACGGTATGCGCCACCGCGGTGCGCACCAGCTCCCGGTAGCGCTGGCGCATCCGATGCACCGTGACCGCGACGGATTGACCGGGACTGCCGATCCGCCGCCCAATGATCGCGTATTCGCCGTCGGATGGTTCATTGGTAAGGAACGACTTCAACGCCTCGAACTGCCCGCCCTTGCCGGTGGTCGCCATTTCCTCCTGGAGTTGCACCACCGCCACCTCCAGGAGCGTCATGGCCCAGCGCTGATCGAACAACTTGTCCGGCGAAAGCTCCGCCGCCGGTGCGGATTGGTGCAACTGCTCCGCGGTGATGGCGTCCAAGGAAATAATAGTTTGCCCGCCGCCGCGCTTGGCGGCCTGCGCATGATCCCGGGCGTTGGAAAGGAAATGCCCAAGCGACACCAGTAGAAAAGTTCGAAACTTGCCTTTGCGCGCATCCACCGTTTGAAAAGTGTTCCCCGCCAGCAAGCGCGCGAAAAACGCTTGCGTGAGGTCCTGGGCGTCCGCCTCTCCGTGGCCCTTGCGCCGAATGAATGCGTAAAGCGGAAACCAATAGGTGCGACAGAGTTTTTCCAACGCAACCGCTCCTTGCGACGAAGCCGCTTCGCCCGCTTGCAGCACCACACTCCAATGCGTGGTGGCGAAAACCGGTGTGCCCGCGGGGAACAAAGTCCCGCCTTGGTCTGAGTCACTCATGCC
>JANOHH010000180.1:0-4988 GCA_031406395.1 Verrucomicrobiota bacterium
TCCCGCTGGGAGTTCCGCCTTCAGGCGGCTCGGCGACTGCACCACGCCCGGCCGCGTAAACGCGGAACTCCAAACCAACGGGCCGAGGGCTTCGACGGCCGGGCGCGGAGGCGTCCGCTGCAACCGCCGCTTTCAAAACAGGCATTGCCGCCAACCATTTGACGGTTAGCCTCCGAGGCGATGAACCAACAAATTCTCCTCGCTCAACGCCCGGACGGTTTTCCCAAGCTGTCTGATTTCAAACTGGTGACGTCGCCCATTCCCACACCTGCCGCCGGCCAGATCCTGGTACGCACGCTTTATCTTTCCCTCGATCCCTACATGCGCGGGCGGATGAATGATGTGAAATCCTATGCGCCCCCGATCAAGCTGGGCGAAGTGATGGTCGGCGGGGTGGTCGGCCAGGTGGCCGCCTCGCAGCATCCAAAGTTTCAACCGGGCGATTTCGTCGAGGGCTTTCTGGGCTGGCAAACCTACGCCCTGTCCGACGGCAAGGGCGTGCGGAAGCTGGATCCCAACCTGGCCCCGATTTCGACCGCGTTGGGTGTGCTCGGCATGCCTGGGCTGACGGCGTACTTTGGCCTGCTGGAGATCGGTCAACCGCAGGCAGGCGAATCCGTGGTGGTTTCCGGCGCGGCGGGCGCGGTCGGTTCATTGGTCGGACAAATTGCCAAAATCAAAGGTTGCCGCGTTGTCGGCGTGGCCGGGACGGATGACAAAGTGGATTACCTCGGGCGCGAACTCGGTTTTGATGCCGCCTTCAATTACAAGACTAACGGGGATTATGGCCAGAAGTTGAAGGAACTCTGCCCGAATGGCATTGATGTCTACTTTGACAATGTCGGCGGCCCGCTTACGGACGCGGTTTTCCATCGGATCAACTTGCGGGCGCGGGTGGTCATTTGCGGCCAGATCTCCCAATACAATCTGGCCCGGCCCGAACCGGGGCCGCGCTTTCTCTGGAAGTTGATCGAGAAGCAGGCGCGGGTGGAAGGGTTTCTGGTGTTCCAGTTCGCCGAGCGTTATGCGGCAGGCCTCCGGCAAATGGCGGAATGGTTCCACGCCGGCAAAATAAAAATGCGGGAAGAAATCGCCGAAGGAATTGAAAGCGCGCCCCAAGCCTTCATCGGGATGTTGCAGGGCCAGAACACCGGCAAGCAATTGGTGAAGGTGGCGACGGTCAACGGACCGATCCGCCGCTCAGCCGTATCCATGTCGTAGGACAGGCGTCGCGCCTGTCTCTGATGTCGTCTCCAAGCGGTTTTTCTGACCGGCGGTTGCATGCGGTAAACGCGCATCTCTGTTGAGGCAAGGGAATGAAGATGGCGACAGGCGAGACGCCTGCCCTACGTTGCCGCCGGACCTTCGTCAGGGTTGCACCACCGTCCGCAGTTCATCGCCGAATTGCTCCAGCCGATCCAGCGCATGGTTGATGGCGGCGGCCTCAAGCGGGATGCAGGCGGTGACTGACCGCGCCAGATCCAATTTGCGGTCGCGGGCGAAAGCAATCAATCCGGGCAGCTCCGCCGCCAGATGATCGGACACGCCAATGATCTCCGCCTCCTTGTTGATGACTTCGTGATAGGGCGCCACCGGAAAACTCTCCCGCGTGATGCCGACCAGCGCGGCGCGACCCTTGATCGCCAGCGAGCGCACCGCTTGGTGCATCGTCAACGGCAGGCCGACCAGTTCCAGCGCCACGTCCACTCCCCGACCCTGGGTCAGCGCTTGAAGCGCAACCACAGGATCATTGATGGCCGCGTTGATCGGCGTCGCGCCCAGTGTGGCGGCGAACTCCAGCTTGCGCGGGTTGATGTCCACGGCAAAAACGGCGCCGGCCCCGAGCGCTTGCGCAAGTTGAATGGCGGAGCTGCCCAGACCGCCGGCACCGAACACAGCCACGCTTTCGCCCGGCTGCAAGCGGGCCTGACGCAAGGCGTGCAAGGACGTGGCGGACGAACACATCAGGATCGCGCCCTGCGGAAACGGGATTTCGTCCGGCAACGCAAAGACACTCCGCGCCGGCATCAAAATAAATTCCGCAAATCCACCGGCGCGGTGTTTGCCGATCATCTGCGCCTTGCGGCAAAACTGCTCGTGACCCGTGCGACACCAATGGCAGTCGCCACAAGTGGCGAGGTAGTGCAGGCAGACACGATCCCCGGGCTTGACCGTTTTGACCTCGCTGCCGGTTTGCGCGACCACACCCGCAACCTCATGGCCCAACGTCATCGGCAGTGGTTCCACGCTCGAAATACCGGCGCGATAATGCGCGTCCGAATGGCAGATGCCCGCCGCCCTCACCCGTACCACCACATCGTTTGGCCCGGGCGAAGGGGTGGGAACATCGTGGAGTTCCAGTGGTTGGCCGGGTTGGACGAGGCGGACGGTTTTCATTTTGCGCCATCGTAGCAACCCGCGCGCAAAGGCTCAATGCAAACGGAAACACCAGAGCGCATGCCTCCGGGTCCGCCTGCACAAACACGTGCAGGATGCGGTTGAAGGCGCCACGAATCTAGCGGAGGTCGGTGGCATCCACCGTGAAACGACCGTCCTGGTTCGGTCGCCCAATGGCGTGACCGTCCGAAAACAAAATATTCGCGACCGGTTGCCGATGGTGCGTGCGTGGCTTGGCATTGAACGCCGACAGCTCCGGTGGGGAGGAAAAATTGTGTCCAGAGCAAACGCGCGGATGGGCAGGCGGGCGCAATTATCGCCCAGTGGGTCGAGCTGAATGTGCCTGAGAACAAAGGGCGAAGAGGGACGATCAAACATCTGGGTGTTGGCCTCGTAGCCGTAGTTGTAACGCCCTTGAGCGGGATGGCGCCGCTGGTGATTTCACGAACCACCCACTGGAAATCCGGCGAGCAAGGTGACGTTTGACTTACAACTCCGCGAGAACCGCAAAAACAAGATTCGCGATCGGCCCCGCGTCCGGGATGTGCGCTTTCACGTCGGGTTTGATCGACGAGTTTTTGGCTGCGTAAAAGCCCGAAGCAGAATCGCCCGCTTGGTTTGCCGACTTTTTGTCCAGATCGTGGGTTGCGTGGTTCAAATGAATTGGGCTCGCACAAGCCCTCTCCCCTCGCGTCCGGCGGCGGCCAGTCTCCCAGGTTGCTCAATCGTCAACGCGAGTCGGAAATCATTAATGTTTATAAGTTCCGCCACGAATAATCCGAACCTTTTCCTTGACGAAATGCGCGTAATTTGTTATATGAGAGCCGTTAACTGCCGGATCCGAAAATTTGACTTTTCGGAGCGCGGTTAAAGTCGGGGGAAACAAAACCAAACCAAGTAGATGCGAAGAGGAAAGAGTTGTATGAAGAACACCATTTGTAAGTACACGAAAATCACAGCGGCAATCGCCATGGGGGTGGCACTTGCCCAAGCCCAGTTGGCGATGGCCGGCTGGACGGGGGCAATGAACGGGATCGGATATGGCCAGGCTTCCGTGAATGTCTCCGAACCAACGGGAGGCTCACGGACCGTCAACACCACCAACATGCAGGACCCCAGCGTGGCCATGACCAACACTCCAACCTACGTCTTTGGTGGTGCTTTACCGAAGAGAGCGTCGCTGGCCACGACGGCGAAGGTGAAAGGGTTTTCGGGCTATGTTTGGCAAGCCACAACCGTGGGCAGTAACGGCGACTCGACGGACAACGTCGAGTTGGAGAGCCGGATCCAGATCACTCCCGCCGACTGTGCGTCTTTGGACATGACCTCTTCCGCTGTCATTGCCCCGGATGACAAGTCAGGCACCATCACTATGACTGCCAATGGCACTGCCGGGACGGCGGTCTGGACTCGCGGATTTGAACTTCCCGAGGGCCTCACCCTACCGGTGACGACAAATATTAGCGAGACTCTGGAGTTCTTGAAGACGCAGGGTTTTTTAAAGTGGGACGTATTGTTGGTGGGCCCCTTTGGCCTTAACACATCAAATTGCACAGCCGTGACAATTCCGTTCACGGTCGAAACCAATGCCTCGAAAAATCTCTACTTTGTAACGGATGGGGTGGCCAAAAGCCTGCCGCTCGTCATCACTTGTCCGCCGAGCTTTTCGGTTGGCTGCGAGCAACCCTTTGTCTATCCGCCGGTGCAATTCGCCGGCTGCGGGGACGTAACGCTCACATACAGCCCCGAAAACATCGGGACGTTTCCGCCGGGTTCGTTCCCTGTTGGGGTGACACCGGTAACGGTCACCGCCACTGACAAGGATGGCAATACGACCAACTGCACTTTCAGCATAACCGTCACGGACACTGCGCCGCCGGTCATTCCAGAGCTGCTTCCACTGACCGGAGAAGCCTCGGTCACCGTAACTGTGCCCGTGGGCGCAACGGACAATTGCGGCGGAACGGTAAGTGTTTCGACGACCAATTCGCTGTTTTACACCAACCAGGGAACTTTCACCGTTTACTGGGACTTCGCCGACGGCAACCTCAACACCAATACGGTTCCACAAACCGTTATCGTGGATGACGTGACGGCGCCGGTGCCACCGACTATTGCGACGGCGTCGAATCAGTGCTCCGTGACGGTGACCGCACCGACGGCGACGGACAATGTTGTGGGTAGCGTGACCGGCACTACGAGTCATCCGCTGACCTACACGACGCAGGGGACCTACACAATCACTTGGACGTTCAACGACGGCAACGGCAACACCAGCACGGCCAGTCAGACTGTCGTCGTCAAAGACACGATCCCGCCGGTGAAACCGACCTTGGCGAACGTAACTGGGTCTTGCGGCGCGAGCGTGACTTTGACCAAGCCAACCACGACGGACAACTGCGCCGGGACGGTGACGGGGACGACGACGACGGTGTTTCCGATCACCACGGCAGGGACGACCGTAGTCACTTGGACTTTTAACGACGGAAACGGCAATAGTAGCACCGCCAACCAGACTGTGGTCGTAACGAGCCTGACCTTCAAAGGATTCTATAGTCCTGTCGGCACCGTTAATAATACCATCAATAACC
>JANOHH010000446.1:0-1275 GCA_031406395.1 Verrucomicrobiota bacterium
GGATAATCTCCACGATCTTGCGGTCCAGCAACGAACGGAATAACTGCCAGCCGCGTTTGATGTGCGCCTGCTTCTGGCGCGGCGTTTCGTGACAACGCGCAATGAGCTGCTGCATGGCGCGGCAACCATCCTCGTTTCGGCTCAGCACATTCAACAACATCCCGTGCGTCACCTGAAAACGCGAGGTGAGTCGTTCCGGCGGCGCGACAATCAAACGCTCAAAGGTTTTCTTGTCCCAGTTGACGAAATTCTTCTCCGGCGGCTGGCGCTTCACGGTCTTCTTGCCGTCGCGCGCCGATTTTTCCGCGAGCTTCAGGTTTTCGATCACATGCTCCGGCGCCTGGGCCACCACCCAGCCGCGATCATCAAAGCCCTTGCGCCCGGCCCGGCCGCTGATCTGATGAAAGTCGCGTGCACTCAGGATGCCGGTCTTCTGGCCGTCGTACTTGCAAAGCCGCGTGAACAGCACCGTGCGGATCGGCACATTGATGCCCACCCCCAGCGTATCCGTGCCGCAGATGATTTTAAGCAAACCCTGCTGCGCGAGTTGCTCGATCAACACGCGATACTTCGGCAGCAACCCGGCGTGGTGCAACCCGATTCCATGCCGCAGCCACTTCTTGATGTCCGGCCCGTACGGGCTGCTGAACTTGAAACCTTCCAGCGCGTTGGCGATGGCGGCTTTCTCCTCACGGGAGCAAACGTTGATGCTCGTAAAATCCTGCGCGCTCTGCGCCGCTTCCAGTTGCGTGAAGTGGACGACATAAACCGGCGCCCGCCCATCAGCGGCGAGGCTTTCCAGCGTCTTGGCCAGCGAAAGTTCGGAGTACTCATGCGACAACGGCACCGGCCGGTCGGTGGACGCAACCGCGACAGTCGCCCGTCCGGTGAGGCGCGTCAGCTCTTCCTCGAAAAACGTCGTGTCACCCAGCGTCGCGGACATCAGGAGAAAGCGCGTTTGCGGCAGCGTCAGCAAAGGAATCTGCCACGCCCCGCCGCGTTCGCGATCGGCGTAGTAATGGAATTCATCCATTACCACGTCTTGCACATTGGCCTCAGCGCCTTCCCGCAAAGCGATGTTAGCCAGGATTTCCGCGGTGCAACAGAGGATCGGAGCGTCGCGATTCACCGAAGCATCGCCGGTGCTGAGGCCGACTTTGTCCGGGCCGAACTCGCGACACAGCGCCATGAACTTTTCGTTCACCAACGCCTTGATCGGGCAGGTGTAAATGGAGCGGCGTCCCTGGGCGATAGCCTTGAAGTGCAGCGCCGTGG
>JANOHH010000463.1:0-7976 GCA_031406395.1 Verrucomicrobiota bacterium
CACAACCGTTACGTCCCGCCGACTACCCGACCACGGTGAAGCGAAGTTGTTGAACGGCTATCCACCTCCCAGCACGGGGCAATTCGAACTGTGGCGGCTTGAGTTTCAACCCCGGTTTGCCTTCGCGTAGATTACCATTTCAGCCGGTAGGGAATAATTACGCAATGACGACCGACCGGGGCGGGGGGGACCACCATTATTGCATGGTCAACTAACGTGATTCAGTCATCGTCCTCGCCCGTGAGGCTCAGTTTGAGTCGCTTCAAGCCTTTGCCGTGCGCCCCGGCGAGCAAGGCGGGGTAGGGGCTGTCCACACCTTTCACTGAGTGCCAGATGATCCGGTTGAGCGTGTCCTCGTCCGCTTGATCCGGCGCATCCAAGGGTTGGGCCAGGCTTTGCTCGGCCCAGTAAAGTTCCAGCCCCTGCAATTGGGCGGTGGGTTTGTTCATTTCGTCCAGCGCGATGTTGTTTTTCAAACAGGTGTAGGAAGCAAAATTCGGCGTTGCCGTGAAGCAATCGGTCATCAACGGCGCCAACGAATCCATCTGGTTCATTGGCGGCAGGCCCAGCATGCGTTCCATCGTGTGCAGCACCGAAGTCTGATTGTAGAATTTGCTGACCACCGTGCCGCGCTTGGTGTATGGGCTGACCACGAGGCACAGCGAGCGATGGCCGTCCACATGATCGAACCCTGCTTGCGGATCGTCCTCATTCACAAAAATGCACGTCTTCGGCCAGAACCGGCTTTGGGAGATGCGTTCAATGATGCGCCCCACGGCCAGATCGTTGTCGGCGACCTGCGCCCGCGGCGTCGGCGATCCGACCCGCGTGCCGGAAGTGTGATCGCTGGGGAGATAAATAATTACCAGGTTGGGCCATTCCCCCTTTCGCTCATACTCGCTGAACTCATTCAGAAAAACGTCGGCGCGAATGGTGTCGGGAATCCGCATATTCCAACCCGGAGATTGGCCACAACTGTAACGGCGCAGCGTTTCGATCTGCAGGTCGTGCTGGAAGGTGATGGCGCTGCCGTTGGTACGATGGTTCTCGTAGATCGCCTGCCAATCAGCGTTCTTTGGCCCCGGTTCGGTCGTGCTCATTTCGCCATAATTCCGAAACGAGAGTCCATGCAGCAGCACGTTGTCCCAGATGAATCCGGTCGCCGAGTAACTGAGCGGATCATCGCCGGCGAACGGATAACTGCGGGTGAAACCGCCAAAGGATTTTTCCAGATAATCAGTGGCATAACCTTCCATCGCCCAGGCGTGACCGTCGGCGGAGAGGACGCCGTTGCAGTAATAATTATCGAGCAGGGCAAACTGTTCGGCCAGCGCATGATGATTGGGCGTGACTTCGCGGCCAAAAACGCACAGGGCCGGATCAGCGTTGCCCTGCGGCAAATCCCCGAAGATCTGGTCGTAGGTCCGGTTCTCTTTGATGATGTAAACGACATGCTCAAAGACGGACGGCTCGCCCAGTCGCCGCGGCACCGGCACCGGCTTTTTGCGTGAATCGCTTTTTTCCCAGGCCCGCAAAATCTGTGGGACGCGGGCGTCGGCATTGGCCTGCCGGGTGTATTCTTGCAGGATGGGCGCGGTGGGAATCTTCACCTTGCTCACCGTGCCAAGATACCGTCGGCTGTTCCAGCCTTGCTTCCCGTCACCCGGCTGCCGCGATCCCAGCCCCTTGATATTGGCAACGAAGAGGGAATTTTCATCGCTCGTTATCCCCCCAGGATACCAGGCGGTGGGAATCAAACCAGCGAGTTTCGGTTTCGCTCCCAGGGCGACCACCGCCACGGCATTGTTGCCACCATTGGCCACAAAGAGAGTCTTGCCGTCCTTGCCCAAAGTCAGCGCGTTGGGTGCGCTCCCGAACGGCAACGTCGGGTCCGGCCGGACCAACACGGACTCAACCACCTGCAGGTGTTTCGTATCGATGAAACTCACGGTGTCCGAGTTCGCATTGGCCACATAGAGCGTGAGTTGATCCGCGCTCAGTTCCAAATCGGAAGGATGCAAACCCGTGGTGATCTGGGCGATCTCCTGACTTTGGTCGAGAGCAACCACCGAGACCGTCCCGCTGGCGGCCACCGTCCGATCATCCACCAACGTGTCCGTGCCGGAAGACTTGGCGGTTTTCTCGCCCGCTTTCGGATGCCGCCCGCCCCAATTGGAAACAAACGCGGTCTTACCATCGGGCTTCAAAATGACGTCGAACGGAGCAACGCCGACGAGGATTTCCTTGATCAACGTGCCCGATTCCAAATCAACGATCCCCAGACTATTGTTTCGCGACAAACAGATGTAGGCCTGTTTCTCATCTGCGGAGAGCGCGAGACCGCCGGGTTGGGAATTGCCGGTCCCACCCGGTCCGGGCAAAACGATCTTTTGTCCCCAAGACAATTGATTCGCCGCTGCCAGCTTGGCTTCCCACAAAGTATTTTGGGCAGTCGTGACCAACACACGCGTGCCATCTCTCGTAACGACAATGCCGTGCGTGGAGCCGGCCCCGGCAGGAAACTTCAGGTCCTGGCGAATTTTCCAGGTCGCAACGTCAATGATCACCAGTCCACGATTGTCTTTTACGTACAGCGTTCCACCGTCGGGCGAAAGCACCAGGTCAACCGGGCGACCGGTAAACTCCAGCGATTGGCCGGCGGGATGCAGCGCCTGATAGGTTGCGACAATATGTCCGCCTGTCGGCGACGGTCCCACCTGCTCGGCTGGGTTCGACCGACATCCCAAGAAAAGCAAAACAATACCTAGCACGACAAAAAAGCGGTACATAGCAATTATTCAATCCAGCACTCGTTGGCTTAGTTTATTCCGTTTCACCCGCGAATGGAATTTGATTCTTGCACGCTTGGTTTCGGCGAGGACGATGTTCGCGTCCGAACCATTTCGAGCAAGCGGATGGGCGCGTTTTTGAATCAATGCCCTCACGCGCGATTTATTTACAGGCGTGGGCAGCTGGGTGCGACGCAGCGGCGGGTGAGGAATTTGAGGTGTGCCGGCCCAGCAAGCTTCGATTTCTCCTTTCACCGGCCAGTTACGTGTGCTTTATTGCTATGGAAACGCTGTTTGAATCCAAGCATGACACAATGCCAATTTTACCGCGCCCTGATAGCAGCCCTGGTCAGCCTGGCTCCAACCTTCGCGCCGGCCGCGGCGGGGGAGATGCTGTTCAATCGCGACATCCAACCCATCCTCGCGGATCATTGTTTTACCTGCCACGGGCCGGATGAGAAAACGCGCAAGAGCGCCCTCCGGCTGGACGTGCGGGACGGCGCGTTAAAAGGTGGAAAGTCGGACGGCTCCGCCATCGTCCCCGGCAAGCCCGAGGCGAGCGCGCTCATCGCCCGCCTGCTCACCCAGGATGCCGACAGCGTCATGCCGCCCACGAAGGAGAAACATCCGGTGAAGCCCGCGGACGTGGAAAAGCTCCGCCGCTGGATTGCCGAGGGCGCACCGTATGCCCGACACTGGGCCTTCGAGCCGCCGGTCAAACCGCCCCTGCCGGCCGTCGGCCCGAAGGCCCGGATGACGCCGGTGGATGCCTTCCTCGCCGTGCGGCTGGCCAAAGAAGGGCTGAAGTTTTCTCCCACCGCGGCGCCGGAGCAATTGTGCCGCCGGCTTTACCTCGATCTCATCGGCCTGCCGCCTTCGCCGGCGGAGGTGAAGGAGTTTGTCCGGGCCGCGCGCAAAGATTTGCCGGCGACCGTTGCCGCGCTCACCGACCGGTTGCTCGCCAGCGAACACTACGGTGAGAAATGGGCGCGACACTGGCTGGACGCGGCCCGCTACGCCGACAGCAACGGCTACGAGAAAGACCTGCCGCGCGAGCAGTGGGCCTGGCGCGATTGGGTGATTCAAGCGCTGAATCGCGACCTGCCGTACGACCAGTTCCTGATTGAGCAAATCGCGGGCGACCTCCTGCCCAACCACTCGCAAGCGCAACTCATCGCCACCGGCTTCCTCCGCAATGGCATGATCAACGAGGAAGGCGCGATCGTCCCGGAGCAGTTCCGCATGGAAGGAATGTTCGACCGCCTGGATGTCATCGGCAAAAGCACGCTGGGTCTCACCCTCCAGTGCGCGCAGTGTCACACGCACAAGTTCGATCCCATCTCGCATACCGAGTATTACGGAGTTTTTGCCTTCCTCAACAACACCTACGAAGCGCAGTCCTGGGTTTATTCTGCGGCGCAGGAGCAGAAAATCGCCGAAGTGCGCGCCGGCCTCGCGGCGGTGGAGGCACGGTTGAAAAAACAGTCGCCCGACTGGGCCGACCGGCTCGCGGCGTGGGAGGCGGAGGAATTACGCCGGCAGCAAGCAACGACGTGGGACATCGTTGAAGCCACGGAGCTGCACCACACCACGGAACTGAATCACCCCGTTTCGTTGCCGGACAAATCTATTCTCACGCTCGGCCACCCCACGTCGGGCGGCGACACCTACATGATCGCGGAACCCAACGTGACCAACGTCACGGGTCTCCGGCTCGAAATCCTGACCTCGGGTGATCTGCCGTTCGGGGGACCGGGCCGCAGTTTCAAAGGCACTTGGGCGCTCTCGGAACTGGTCGTGGAAACGCAATTGCCGGGTACGAATACTTGGGAGCGATTGAAACTCATGAATGTCACCGCCGACTTTTCAGAACCGGACCATCTGCTCGAGCCGGAGTGGGCGAACTCGGGCGTGGACAAGGACGGCAAACGCACCTGTGGCCCCGCCGCCTTCCTCGCGGACACCAACAATCTGACCGCTTGGCGCGCGGATCGCGGCGTGGGTCGCCGGAACGCTGATTCGGTGGCGGTGGCGCAATTTGAAAAACCCCTCACGCTGGCGGCTGGCTCCAAAATGAAGTTCTCCCTGCGCCAGGACCATGCGGGTGCCGGCAGCAACGCGAAGAACACGATGATTGGCCGTTTTCGTATCGCGCTTTCCACCACGCCCGACCCGAAGGTGAATGCCACACCGTACGCCGCTGTGCGGGCCCTGCAAACGCCGCCCGAGCACCGCACCGTGGAACAGGCGGCGGAAATTTTCGCCGCGTGGCGTCAAAGCGTGACGGAATTCAAATCGTTCAACGACGAGATGGACGCACTTTGGAAACAATTCCCCGAGGCGAAAACATCAATTCTCAACCTAGCCGAACGCAGCCCGGATGAGGCCCGCGCAACTTTTCGGCTTGATCGTGGCGGGTGGGAAAATCCGAAAGAACGGATTGCCCCGCAAGTGCTCGCCACGTTGCACCCGCTGCCGGCCGGCGAAGTTCCGACGCGGCTCACCTTCGCCCGTTGGGTGGCGGACAAGCGCTCGCCGCTCACGGCGCGGGTGGCGGTGAATCGGGTCTGGCAGGCGATTTTCGGCGTGGGCCTGGTGGAGACCGCCGAGGATTTCGGCACCCGCGCGTCGGCGCCGTCGCATCCGGAATTGCTGGACTGGCTGGCTGTGGACTTCATGGACCACGACTGGAGCCAGAAGCACCTCATCCGTACCCTCGTCACCTCGGTCGCGTACCGGCAAACCTCGCGGGCCACGCCTGTGTTGCTCGAAAAAGACCCCCGCAACCGCTTGCTCGCACGCGGCCCACGCTTTCGCGCCGAGGCGGAAGTGGTGCGGGACATTGCGCTCGGCGCGTCCGGCTTGCTAACGGACAAGATCGGCGGTCCCAGCATCTTTCCGCCGGTGCCGCAAAACGTCATCGATTTCAATTATGTCAAACCCGACTGGCCCGTCGCCACCGGGCCGGAGCGCTACCGCCGTGCCCTCTACGTTTTCCGGAAACGCTCCATGCCCGACCCTGCGCTCTCCAATTTCGATGCGCCCACCGCCGACATTTCCTGCGTCCGACGGCCGCGGTCGAACACGCCGCTGGCCGCGCTCACTTCGTTGAATGAGCCGATTTTCGTCGAAGCTTCCCAAGCCCTGGCGTTGCGCATCCTGCGCGAAGGTGGCGGAACCGACGCCGACCGTGCGGATTACGCCTACCGGCTCTGCACGGCGCGCGGCGTGAAGCCGGTCGAGTGCGCAGAACTGCTCAAGCTGGTGGCCTCGCGCCGCAAGCAACTGGCCGAAGGCTGGCTGCCCGTCGTTGAAGTCGCCGCCGGCGAACCCGGAAAAAAACTCGAACTGCCGGCAGGAACGACGCCGCAGGACGCCGCCGCGTGGACCATCGCCGCCCGCGTGTTGCTCAACCTGGACGAAACGCTCACCAAAAATTGACCCATGAACCTCCGCGACGAATTCCGCACTGAAGTTGCCCGACTCACCACCCGCCGCTGGTTCCTGCGCGACTGCGGCATCGGACTCGCGGGCATCGCCCTGCATTCGCTGCTCCGACGCGACGCCCTGGCGGGCTCGACGCTGCCAAACCCGCTCGCCCCGCGGCAGCCGCACTTCACGCCCAAGGCCAAACGGGTCATCTATCTTTTCCAAGCCGGCGCGCCGAGTCACCTGGAACTATTTGATCCCAAGCCGGAATTGACGAAGCGCAACGGCCAGTTGCCACCCGCCGAGCTGCTCAAGGATTATCGCGCCGCGTTCATCAAACCCAACTCCGCCCTGCTCGGCCCCAAATACAAATTTGCCCCCCAGGGCAAATGCGGGATGGAATTAGGCGAAACCCTGCCGCACCTCGGCGAAGTGGCCGACGACATCTGCCTCATCCGCACCATGCAGACCGAGGCGGTGAATCACGCGCCCGGGCAAATCATGATGAACACCGGCTCGCAGCAGTTCGGCCGGCCGAGTTTTGGTTCATGGACGATCTATGGCCTGGGCAGCCAGAGCGAGAACCTGCCCGGCTACGTGGTCCTCACCAGCGCCAAAGGCACCAGCGGCGGCGCCAGCAACTACGGCTGCGGTTTCCTGCCCACCGTTTATGGCGGCATCCCGTTCCGCCCCACCGGCGATCCCGTGCTCTACCTTTCGAATCCCAGGGGCTACGACGAAGAAACCCAACGCGCCTCCCTTGATTCCCTGCAACGCCTGAACTCGATCGCCCTCGGCGAGCACGGCGACCCGGAGGCCGCCGCGCGCATTCAAAACTACGAACTCGCTTATCAGCTCCAAAGCAGCGCGCCGGAGTTGTTGGACTTGTCTTCGGAGCCGAAATCCGTACTCGAGTTGTACGGCCTCAAGGATCCCAAGCAGCCCGGCTTCGCCCGCAACTGCCTGCTCGCGCGACGGCTCGCCGAGCGCGGCGTCCGCTTCGTGCAACTGTTCCATGAGGCGTGGGACCAGCACGGGGACCTGACCAACGGCATCAAAAATAATTGCAAGGACACCGACCAGGCCAGTGCCGCGCTGGTGAAGGACCTCAAGCAGCGCGGCCTGCTCGACGATACGCTCATCATCTGGGGCGGCGAGTTCGGCCGCACGCCGATGGTGCAGGGCGGCAACGACGGCCGCGACCACCACAACCGCGCCTTCAGCCTCTGGCTAGCGGGCGGCGGCGTGAAACGCGGCTACGTTCACGGTGCGACCGACGACCTCGGCTTCAACGTCGCGCGCGACCCGGTCCACGTCCACGACCTGAACGCCACCTTGCTGCACCTGCTCGGTTTCGATCACACGAAGCTGACCTATCGGTTTCAGGGCCGGGATTTCCGCCTGACGGATGTGCATGGCGAAATTGTCCACGGATTGCTGGCCTGACCGCTCTTTGAGAAAGTAGGAGACGAAGTAATAAATCTCTATTGCGACTGTTGAGAAACGGTGATCGTCCGGACTAAACCCGACCTTCCCTCCGTAATACTGCTACCCAGCCTGAACTTGAATGACAGGCTCGGTGCGGTCTAAGGTTCTTGATGGACGAAGTTTCCAATTCGGTCAGCTTCGTTCCCAAGGACCATTAACAACAAAAGAGTACCAGTATGAAAAAATACATTGCAGGAATAGTGACGGTAACAGTTGGCTTGGCTGTCATTGCCCAAGCCGAGATAATTCAGTTTAACCTTTCGCCCGCGG
>JANOHH010000496.1:0-2008 GCA_031406395.1 Verrucomicrobiota bacterium
TGCTGAACTTTCCGAACAACCCCACCGGCGCGATCATGAGCCGGCAGGATTTGGAGGACATCGCTGCGTTCGCCCGTGAGCGCGATCTCATCGTCATCACCGACGAGATTTACGCCGAACTTACTTATGACGCACCTCACACCAGTATTGTGAGCCTTCCCGGCCTGCGCGACCGCACGATCTTTCTGCATGGCTTTTCGAAGGCCTGGGCGATGACCGGCTTCCGGCTGGGCTACGCGTGCGGCCCGGCGGAACTCATTGAAGCGATGATGAAGATTCATCAATACACCATGCTTTGCGCCTCTTCGCTCGCGCAGAAAGCCGCCCTCGAAGCCCTCACGCGCCCGGACATTGACGTCGGTGAAATGGTGAGCGAATACCGCCGCCGCCGGAATTACATCGCGAGTGCGTTCGCCGAGATGGGCTTGGCATGTCACCGCCCGCTTGGCGCCTTCTACGCTTTCCCGAGCGTGGCGAAGTTCAAACTGCCCGCGAAGGAATTTGCGATGCGGTTCCTGCACGAAGAACGCGTGGCGGTCGTTCCTGGCACGGCCTTCGGAGATTGTGGCGAAGGGTTCGTCCGCTGCGCCTACGCGACCAGTCTGGACAATATCAAGGAAGCAATGGTGCGGTTGCGGCGTTTCATTGGAAAACTGTGATGCGATGTCGGACGCGTTCCCTCCGGGCGTTTTGACCAAGGGACTAGTCGCAAATCTTTCCACCCATCACGATGGCTGCCGCCGGGCGGGCGACTAACGCATCAACTGCTTTTCAAGGTAGAGAACAACCTGCCGGACGTTGGCATCCACTTCCATGCGGCCTTTCACGAGCCGGCAGGCGTGCAGGACAGTGCCGTGGTCGCGTCCGCCAAACGCTTCGCCGATGGAACTCAGGGAGTTTTCCGTCATCTGGCGAGAGAGAAACATGGCGACCTGCCGCGGGAAGGCGATGTTCTCGGGCCGGCGCTTGCTGGTCATGTCGGCGAGCCGGATGTCGTAGTGCTCGGCCACGCGCTTTTGAATGACTTCCATGTTGACGGAGAAGCGGCCTTCTTCGTGGAGGATTTCGCGGAGCAGGCCTTCGACGACTTCAACGCTGAGTTTCTTGCCGGTGAGCGAAGCATACGATGCGACGCGAATCAGCGCGCCTTCGAGGCGGCGGATGTTCGTGCGGATGCGATGGGCGAGGAAGTTGATGATGTCATCCGGCAAGGTGACGCCCATGGACTGGGCTTTCTTCTTCAGAATGGCCAGCCGCATTTCGACATCCGGCGGCTGGAGGTCGGTGACCAGTCCCCATTCGAAGCGGGAAACAAGGCGATGTTCCAAGCCTTGAATTTCGCTGGCCGGGCGATCGCACGTCAGCACGATTTGCTTGTGCGCTTCGTGCAGGGCGTTGAACGTGTGGAAGAATTCCTCCTGGATGCGCTCTTTACCGGCAAGGAACTGAATGTCGTCGATCAACAGTACATCAGTCTGGCGGTATCGCTTGCGGAATTTGACGAGTTGATTGTTCTGAATGCCGTCGATGTATTCGTTGGTGAATTTCTCCGAGGAAACGTAACTGACGCGGGCACCCTTCCGACTCGCCGCCACGTGTTGGCCGATGGCGTGGAGTAAATGAGTCTTGCCCAACCCCACGCCGCCGTAAAGGAAGAGCGGGTTGTACGATTTGCCAGGCGCTTCAGCGACGGCCTTGGCGGCGGCGCAGGCGAAGTTGTTGTTATTGCCGACCACAAAGGTTTCGAACGTGTTCTTGGGATTGAAACTCCACTCGACATTGCCGTTGCTGCGATCCAAGGGGGCGGACCCGGTCCGGGGCTTGGCCAGGGGTTCCTTGAGCGACACCGGCGGAGGCACGGTAGCCGGCGCGAGGGTGCTGGACCGAACCAGGAACTTGGCGCGGAGCTGCTTGGCGCCGGCCACGCTTAGCACATCCTGCAACAGACCGGAGTAATTGTCTTTGAGCCAGACTTCGCAAAAATCGTTGGCCACTTCCAAGATGACAT
>JANOHH010000505.1:0-4459 GCA_031406395.1 Verrucomicrobiota bacterium
CGCACCAGAACGTCGGGCTGGGCCATAAATTTCTCCGGCACATCCTGCGCTGCAAGATTCTCGTGCTCCTGCTCGACATGGCGGGCACGGACAATCGCGCTCCGTGGGACGATTTCGCGCAGTTGCTAAAGGAACTAGAGCTTTACGATCCTGTGATGCTGAAAAAGCCGCGCTATGTCGTCGCGAATAAAATGGACGAAGCGGTGGCTGAAGCGAACTTGAAGCAGTTCAAACGCAAGATTAAGAAAGTCCCCGTTCTACCCATCGCCGCCGGCTTCGACCAGGGCATAGAGGAGTTCAAGAAACTGGTCCGCGCTGCGGTGGAGAAGGCGTCTGGAAAATAGTGGCGACAGGAATTCTGGCGCACCGGCGGGCCTCCCCAAAGTGATTCAGCCCAGGGCTCATTTTGAAACCAACCTGTTCGTCACTCCTCGTCGCCCTCAGTAACCCAGCAATCCTCCCGCATGCACGGTGTCGCTGCCCACGCTCATTTTCGGGGCGGCTTTGAGGGAGAAGGTGAAGGCCACGGTGATGTCCTGCGGGCTGCCCTGATTGTTTTGCACCCGGAAAGCCAGCGCCGCGGTCCAACTGCGCAAGTCGCGGTAGATCGCGTAGCTTTGCGCCTGCATCCTCGCTTCGCGGAGCTCGTACTGTTGAGTGGCCCGCAAGCCCCAGTTCTCGTTCAGTTTGTAATAGAGCGTGCTGATCAACAGATTGTTCCCCGTCTGTCCCGGTGAGAGAATGGCACTCACGTCATTGTTCAAATACCAGTGGCTCAGGCTCCAGCTCCAGGTTTCATTGGGCCGCAGGGTCAACGTGTGCTGCGCTACCGCGAGCAGTCCACGGCTGACGTCATAGCGCATTTCGGATTCAAACGTGAGCCAGGTGCGGGGTTTGAACACCAGGTCGGAATACAAATCCTGAAACGTGGACTGATAAGCCTCCGGGGTCAGCAGCCAGTCGGTGTAAACGTTCCAGAACAGAAAGTTCTCCAGCTGTCCGGCGCGCTTGGTTTGGAGCCGGTTGCGCAGTCCCATGCGGATGACGTTCACGCTGGTGATGGAGTCAATCGAGTTGTAGTCCGGAAACTCGATGGGCAGCGGAGTCAGGCTGGGTTGCACGTAATCGAACTGGGGCAGTTGCGCTGGGCCGACACTCGGCGATGGCACATAGACATAATTCAATGACGGCTCGGCGATGTGCCGCAGGCCATCGAGCGCCAGCCAGCCGTTCGTCGCGTTCACCCAGAGGCGCGACACCTTGAACGTGGCCTCCGCGCCCGTGTTGAAGATGGTGCGGGGCGTTGCGTCCTTGGTCCCTCCCGGGCCGCTCTCTTCCCCGTAGTAGGACCACCGCCCGCCGACCCGCGGGATCACGTTGAGCCAGCCAAAAAAGGTCTGCGGCAGGGTGACCTGGTGATAGGTGTCGAAGCGCATGGCCGCATAGTCCTGACCGGTTGGCACCCCGTTCGTAATGGCAAATTCTTGGTCGTAATAACCCATGGAACTTTTGCTCTCGTAATAGAATGGTGTGTTGAAGACCTGTTGTCGGAAGCCGGTGAGCTGGACGTCCGGCAGGCGCTCGACCGTTTGAAAGAAATCGTTGATCCGCACGACGGTGAGCACGTCGAGACTGAAGTTATCAAACAGCTTGTTGATTTCTAGGAAGGTGCTGGGCTGCGGGTTCTGGAGATAATCGCGCTGGAAGAAATCGTGCAGAATCAGCGAGTCGCTCAGGTAGGCGACCTGCGCCTTGAAGTTCAGATTGGTATAGGGCGTCGCGTTGTAGCCGAAGGCAAAGCGTTGGCGGTCGGCCGGCGGAACATCGGTGGGATTGCCATAGGTCGGATCCTGGTCGTGCAGATAGTAATACTCCATGGCGGCCTCGCCCCATTGGCCCAAATGCAGGTTGAGGTCGGCCCCGCCGCCCCAACCCCGTAAAGTTCGGTAGTCCAATCGCAGTACTCCGTCCACCGTATCGTTCAGTCGCCAGGTGTACCGGCTCAGCAGGAACTCCCCGTAACTCGTGCGGTAGCCCGGGGTAAAGTTGAAATGGTTCGCGTTCTTATCCAGCGACTGCGTGTAATAGGGAAAATAGAACACCGGCACATTGCCCAGATACAAAACGGCATTGCGGGCCTCGACGGATTTGCCGGGGATGATCTTGATGGAACTCGCCCGGACCCGTTCCGCCGGGTTGGCGATGTCGTCGGTGGTGATGAAGGCGTTGCGCGCGGAGAAGATCCCGTTGGTCAAGACGCTCTGGGCCGTGGCGGTCTGGTTGGTCGGATTTTGTCCCAGCTTCTCCGCCCCGAGATTCTCGCCGGCCACGAACGCGGACGAAGGTGGATGGCCAGCCCGGAATTGCTCCGCCTCCATCAGTCCGGTCTTGAAATTGTAGCGGATGCTGTCCCCCGTCCACGCCAGGTCGTTCCGGAGAAGGCGCACATGACCCGCGGCCAAGACTTCGCCTGAAGTGCTGTTCACCCGCGCCTCATCCGCCGTGAGCACCGCGTCGCCGTAAATGATCTCGACGCCGTTGGTGATCACCGCCATGCCGGTCTTCGAATCCCATTCGATCTGCCCGCTATCGCCGGAATTGGAGAGCGTGCGGATCTTCAACTCCTGTTCGGGCTTCACTTGGGCGGAGAGGGAAATGACGAATGCAAAAGCCCCGAAGGCGAGCAGGGCGGCGAGGAGTTTTTTCATTCGGCCCTGCCAGCTAACCAGAACGAAATCGCACTGCCAAGCGGGATTTGCCGCCGTCCGGATTGGGGCTCCGCAATCTTCCGCGATTCGGCCTCCCCTCGCGGCCCCGAACTGCCTACATATGCAAAGGATCTAAACCCAATCCATGCAGTGGGAATAGATGATTCATCGAGATTAGCCACGGAACGCGGGTTGGTTTTCTACTGCATGGCAGTCGGGGATCGGGCTTAAAATCTTTTCCCATAAGCGCCGCCACCAGTCCCGCTCCCGCTGCGGCACGGCCAGTTTGATCGTGGTCTTGCCCGCCGGATGACCCAGCACGCCCGCCGTTACGAACAACCAGAACCGCCGGTTGCGCCGCGTCACTTTTTGCTGCCAGCCCAGATGCCGCTCGAACAACAAGATCAAGTTGCAGGTCAGGCTGGCCAGACTCAACGCGGCCTCGCTGGCCCAGAACGCTTCCAGACACAACGTCACCAGCGCAAAGCCCGCCTGTAATTCCTTGATCACGTTTTCACAGTCGGCCCGGCCGTTTTAGTAACGCTGCACGGTCAGCGGCAGGTGCGTCGCTTTGGGCAGACTCGTCACCAAGGCTTGAAAGCGATAGCCCGGCACGGCCAGGCGGCCGACACAAGACCCCTGCAGAGCTTGAATCAACGACGACACCACCTTCTCGTGCCCCGCTCCCGCATTTGCACCGTGGTAGTGACTCAATCGGGTCGCCGGGCAGATTTTTGTAAGGTCTTGCCCTGAACGACGGTTTAACCTGTAGTTGCGTACTGGGCGGGGGCGATTAATCCCGTCCCCCGGCGCAAGTTTTACGCATGATTGAACAACCGCCAGCTGACGATTGCCCGCCGGACCTGATTCCGACGCGGGCCAGCCTGTTGGGCCGGCTCAAGGACTGGGACGATAACGCCAGTTGGCGCGACTTCTTCAACACCTATTGGAAGCTCATCTACGGCTTCGCCCTCCAGCGGGGCCTCACGCATTCCAAGGCCGAGGAAGTCGTCCAGGAAACCGTGCTCGCCGTGGCCAAAGGCATCCAAGGCTTCACCTACGATCCCGCCAAGTGCGCCTTCAAAACCCGGCTGCTGACGGTGACCCGCTCGAAAATTGCCAACCAGTTTAAGAAACGCGCCCGCCATCCGGTTGCCGCCAGCCTCGTCGGGGGAGACCCCGATCAAACCCCGTTGCTGGAACGCGTGCCGGATGACCGGGCGGAGGCCGGGTGGGATCGCGCCTGGGAGGAGGACTGGCAGAAGAACCTCATGGACGCCGCCATCCAGCGCGTGAAACGCCAGGTCGCGATCGAGCATTACCAGATGTTCGATTTGTTCGTGCTCAAGAACTGGCCCGCGCGGGACGTGGCCAAAACCCTTGGCGTGACCATCGCGCACGTCTATGTGGCCAAACACCGGATTGCAAAATTGATCCGCAAGGAAGTCGCCGCCCTGGAGGCCAAAGGGATATGAGCCGACACTTTGAAAGCAAATTAACCACGAAATACACGAACCACACGAAATGCCGGAACCAAACCACCTGGCAATGAAATCTGAAGGCACTTGCCACAGTGGAGCTGATAAACAATTCCTCTTGTCCGGGTTTTCCCTTCGTGTGTTTCGTGGTTAAATCGATAAGTCCATGAAACTGGAATACCAAAGCCGCTGGCTGCGGCTGGTGATCGAACTCTTCCCGCGCTTGGCTGAGATTCGCCGCTACCGAGTGGCGCCGGTGCGGCTCGAGGGCCA
>JANOHH010000520.1:0-2034 GCA_031406395.1 Verrucomicrobiota bacterium
CGCCGGGCGACACCAGCCGGCTGTTCGTCGTGGAGCAGAACGGATTGCTGCGCATCATCCAGAACGGGACCTTGCTACCGGGATCGGCTCTCGACATTTCAGGCTTGATTTCAACCTCACTGGTCCCGACCAACCCCAACGACGAGCGCGGCTTCCTCGGGCTGGCTTTCCATCCCGGCTTCAACAACCCGGCCAGCCCCGGCTTCAAGACGCTCTACACTTTCAACAGCCAACTGTTGGGAACTGGCCCGACGTATGTTGCTCCGAACGGCGCCGCGCAAGGCTACAAGACCGCCATCAACGAGTGGAAGATCTCAGCCACGAATGCCAATGTCGTGGATCCTGATTCTCGCCGGGAGATCATCTCGTTTGGCAAGAACGCGAACAATCATAACGGCGGCACGATCGCCTTCGGACCGGACAGCTACCTGTATCTTGCCCTGGGCGACGGTGGCAACGCCAACGATGTTGGCGCCAGCCACATCGAGCCGGGCGGCAACGCGCAGAACCTGAGCACCCCGCTCGGCAAAATGTTGCGGCTGGAGCCGCTCAATCCCACCCTGACGCCCGGCAGCTCCGATCCGGTCAGCGCCAACGGGCAGTACCGCATCCCGACGACCAACCCATTTCAGGGGCCGGGTCAGGTGCCGGAGATCTACGCCTACGGACTGCGCAACCCTTACCGCTTTTCCTTCGACCGCGCCAATGGTGAGTTGATTCTGGCCGACGTCGGCCAGAACAACATCGAGGAGATTGACCGCATCACGCTGGGCGGCAACTACGGCTGGGCGATCAAAGAAGGAGATTTCCTTTTCAACCGTACGACGAACACCGGGCCGGTGGGCACCATCGGGGCGCCCCCGGGAAATCGCAGCCCGGGAATTCCGGCGGGGTTGATTGACCCGATTGCCGGCACCTTGGGTACGCTGGAATACGACCACAACGACGGCATCTCCATCACCGGCGGTTTCGTTTATCGCGGCACCGCGATCCCGGAGCTATACGGGAAGTATATCTTCGGTGACCTGGCCCTGAAAAATGCGCCCGTGCGGGCGGACGGCCGTCTCTTCTACGCTGATCTTCAGACCGGTCTGATCAAAGCGTTTCCTCTGCCCCAGTTTGGTGGCTCCGCCATTTTGCCGAACGGCCTCACCGTGCATGGCTTCGGCGAGGACGCCGATGGTGAACTCTACGCGTTGGTGACCAACACCTCGGCCAATGGGACCGGGGGGATCGTTTACCAGCTCTTTCCGGCGGTTCGCCTAACCGTCCAAGTATCCGGCAACCTATTGAACATCTCCTGGCCCATCGCAGGGGGGCGACTGGAAACGCAGACCAACGGTCTGAGTGGCCCAAACTGGATTACCGTGCCCGGCTCAACGACAACCAATCGGATCATCGTTCCCATTGACGGCACCAACGGCAGCGTGTTCTACCGGCTGGCCTTACCGTGATTGCGGCGGCGCTTCCGCTGGTTCAACATCACAGATAAACCTTCAATCGCGCACGGCAGGATTTCTGAAAAATCTCCAATCCGCAGGAACAAATAGCGTGCGCATTTTTCGCGCGCCCGATATGCTTATTGCAAAGCATCATGACGAAACCAACTTTGACAATGAGGTCATGCCATCGGCTGGCTATTTGGCTGGCAATCTTGTTTAGCCCGCTGCCCATGATTCAGGCGCAAACGAACAATGTTACCGGCGGTGATTTCGTTAACTTTACCATCAATGGCCAAGCCGATCCGTCGTTCACTTTCCAGCGTGGTGTGACGTATGTCTTCCAGCTGAGCGGTGTGATTTCCCACCCTTTCTGGATCAAATCCGTTCTGGGTGGGCCATTTTCCGGAGGCACTGGAGCTTTCAACACGGGCGTGATCAACAACGGCGCTACATCAGGCAGTGTAATTTTCTCAGTGCCCCCCGCCGCTCCGGATCAACTTTTTTACCAGTGTGGTAATCACGCAGCAATGACCGGCACGCTCACTATCGTTACGCCGCCGTCACCGCCAACCGTCAAAATCGTTTATATTAA
>JANOHH010000589.1:0-1672 GCA_031406395.1 Verrucomicrobiota bacterium
GCAATCCACGTTGTCCAAGGCCATTCTTTATTCCGAGAACGGCTTCCTTAAGCGCGTAGCCCATGGCATGGTCGAATGGGTGATCGTGTTCTTTTTCGATATCGGTTCGTCCGCCGATGACCTTGGCCAGCGCCAGCGATACCGATAAGTCGCCTGCCGCCAGCCCATCGTAAAGATACTGATGGGACAACATCGTAACAAAAGAAGGATCCACGCCGCCACTAGCTGTAAAGCGTTCGAATAGAGTCAAGCGTAAGGCGGCTGACTGAGATAGATTTTGCCGAAACGAAGAAACATTGGAAGAAACATTGTTTTATAGAAAGAATTCGGTGATACCAACGAACCTCAAGGACAACGCCAGCAAGTCAGTCGACGAGCCGTCTTTATCTTTTCTCTTATCAGTGGCATTGGCGCTTGCGACTGTCAGCATTCTTTTTCTGCTCTCCAAGAGCATGGCGTAATGCTGTGCTTTAACGGCAGCAATATTATATCGCGATTACTTCACTCTGTTCCATCGATTGATCCCCTGCGCATTCAGCCCATTCGCTTTCGTGCCAATCATTGAGCGATTTGCCTGCAAAAATTCTCCCGTTGCCCTTACTACAGCGTCGCGGACACCTTCATAAAAAAGTCCGTTCTTGGTGTTGTTTACCCTTACGGTTTACAAGTTATTCAGCACATCAATCAACTGCCGCAGCCGGCCATAGTCCCGCCGATTGAAGCCGAAGGCGATGCGTTGCAGGTCGAGGCCATCGTTGTCTTCGCGCTCTTCCGGCGTCGGCTCGATGCGAGCGATCGGCGGGCCGAGGTTGATGTCGGCAAAGTCCTCATTCATCGCCTCGATCGCGGTGTCCGTCGGCGCATGATGGAGCCGGATGATGAACCGGTCTTTCACGAAACGGGTCGAGTGGAAGTTGCGGTAGAAGCGGGTGATAATTTTCACCGCTTCATCGGCGTTGTCCGTGATCCGGTACAGGTGGAGATCTTCGGGCGAGATCAGTTGGTCGCGCAACAGGTGTTCGCGCACCTGTTTGTCCCAGGTCTTCCAATAGGTGCCACCGGGTTTGTCCACGAGCACCAGGGGCATGAGCTGGCTCTTGCCGGTCTGCATCAGCGTGATGGCTTCGTAGCCTTCGTCCATCGTTCCGAAGCCGCCGGGGAACAAAACGATCGCGTCCGAATGCCGGATAAAAATGAGCTTGCGCGTAAAGAAATATTTGAAAGTGACGAGCTTCTTGTCTTCGCGGATGACGGGGTTGGCGCTTTGCTCCCACGGCAGGCGGATGTTGACGCCGAAACTTTTTTCCGGTCCGGCCCCCTCGTGGCCGGCCTGCATGATGCCGGGGCCGGCGCCAGTGATGACCATGAAGCCCGCCTTCACGATCTTTTGTCCGAACTCAACGGCCTGCTGGTACTCCTGCTTGTTGGGCGCGGTGCGGGCCGAACCGAAGATGGTGACCTTGCGGGTCTGCGCATACGGTGCAAACAGCCGGTAGGCGTAACGGAGCTCCCGGACGGCGGTCTGGATGACCCGCACATCGCCGGCGCTCTTCACGTCCGTAAGAATTTTCAGGGCATTTTCGATGATGTCCGCCACGGCTTCCTCGTTGGAGCGACTACGGTTGACCAGCGTGAACCGTGTGAAGTAGTTCCAAAGTTTGGCCTCGAACGG
>JANOHH010000201.1:0-1190 GCA_031406395.1 Verrucomicrobiota bacterium
GCTCGCCCACCAGGAAAAGCATCAGTGTCACGGTCGAGAACAACACGTTCGTTGGGCCGGGACCGCTGAACCTCAGCGATAGTATTTTCGGCATCTACATTGCACAAGGCGTCGGTGGCCGGATCGCCGGCAACACCATCAGCGGGTTCTCATACGTAGGGACAGGGGCTCCTTTTCCAATATCCTTCGGTATTCTGGCAGACAACGAAGCGAATTATCCTCCTGTATTCGGCATAGTCCAGCCCCTCATCATCGAAGGAAACACCCTCCGGGATAACCAGATCCATATCGCTTTGATCAAAGGTGATAACAGCGAGGTCAAAAACAACCGCTTCCAAGTCACCGCACCCGGGATTATTCCAGCGGGCTTGGTTGCAAGCGGAACCAATGTGACCATTGCCAACAACCAGTTTGAGAATATGGCGGAAGGCATCCGGCTGATGGGTAACGACCCGAACTTCGGAACCCTCCTGGGCATCGCCGTCAATGCCCAAGTCACGAGCAATCGTTTCTGTGGGGTGACCACGAACATCACCGTCCAGCCTCTCGCGAGCGCCACGCAGGTAGGCACGTTGCTTTGCCCTTACCCGCCCCCGACGCTAGTCATCGCGCCGGCAGTCCACCTTTCCTGGCCGGCGATTGAAACCGACTACATCGTGGAGTGCGCGACGAACGCCGCCGGGCCTTGGGTTTCGCTCGGCATCGCTCCCACCATCGTCGGAAACGAGGCCACCGTGGCGGTCAAGACCACCGGCGCAGCCAAGCTCTTCCGGTTGCTGGGCCTTTGACAGTGTCGGAACTCAATCAACAAATGGATAGCCGCGGGCTTTGGCGCGAGAGATGGGCGTGCGCCAAGGCCCCCGCGGCATTCCCAGCCGGCGCGACGAGGTTGAGGACGAGATTTTCACCGTCGTCCATTCGACGCCCCCGTCTTCCCATCGTGCCCTCCGGCTCTTTCCTCCACGACTACACCTCGGGTGATTTCGAACAAGCCGTTAACCCTCAGCGCGGACGCACGAGCATTTCCTCCACGATGACGTTGGGCGGGAGGTTGATGCAGAATAGTGCGCAATCCGCCACATCCTCGGCCCGCATCATCTTCGCGCGGGCGGCGGCATCCGGTGGTTGCGGACGTTGGTTGAGCAGGGGCGTGTCAATGTCCCCGGGGAAGATGCCGCAGGCGCGGATGC
>JANOHH010000203.1:0-2242 GCA_031406395.1 Verrucomicrobiota bacterium
CGCAATACGGCCAGACGCAAAGCATCGTTGTGGGCCCGACCAATGATTTCCGCGTGACGACTTTCTCCATCAGTAGTTACAGCGACCAGCACTCAATCGATTCCCTCCGTGCGCACGGAGTTGTGGCCAATGTCATCCTCACGGTGCCGCCGCCGCCGGTGGGAAATCTTTCCGGTGCCTTCGCGGGCGCGAGCTGGCAGGTGCAATTTACCAGCCGCAGCAATTGGCTTTACACGCTGGAGCGCACAATCGATTTTCCAACGTGGGCGGTCACTACCGCTCCCACACCTGGCAATGGTGCAATTCTGACGCTGGAAGACACCAATCCCCCCACTGCCGGCGCGAACTATCGGGTCCGGGCGCAAAGACCGTGAACCAGAGCGTCGAGAGTCGAGCGTCGAGAGCCGAGAGCCAATCAGCGCGCGGCTGTCGCTTTGCCAGCCCTCGGCCCTCGGCCCTCGGCCCTCGACCCAGCGCTTTCACTCTTATCGAGTTGCTCGTTGTCATCGCCATCATCGCCATCTTGGCGGCGATGCTGTTGCCGACCCTGTCGCGGAGCAAGGCGACCGCGCAACGCATCCAGTGCGTAAGCAACCTCCATCAACTCGGCCTTGCCACGCAGATGTATTGGGACGACAACGCCGGCAATTGTTTCCGCTACACGAGCGGCATGACCAACGGCGGTCAACTGTTCTGGTTCGGCTGGCTCGGGCCGGGCGCGGAAGGTGACCGTCCGTTCGATGCTCAGATGGGCGCGCTTTGGCCGTATCTGGCAGGGCGCGGCGTGGAGTTGTGTCCGTCGCTCAACTGCGCGCTGGGTCGATTCAAGCTCAAGGCGCGCGGGGCAGCGTACGGTTACGGCTACAACCTGCATCTTTCGGCGATGCCCAACAAACCGCCGATGTCTTCGACCAAAATTACGCGTCCGGCAGACATGGCCTTGCTCGCCGATGCGGCGCAGGTGAACACCTTTCAAGCGCCGGCCTCACGAGCCAATCCGATGCTGGAGGAGTTTTATTACGTGAGTACGAACCGCAACGAAGCCACCGCCCACTTCCGCCACGCGCAAAGAGTCAGCGTGGGTTTCGGCGACGGCCACGTGGCGATGGAGAAAATGGAAGCCGGCTCGCTGGATGAGAATTTGCCGGGGCAGTTTGTGGGAAGACTGAGGCCGGAGATTCTCGCTGTGCCTTGAGCAACTGGTTTGAACGGAGCGCGGCTGTGTCCAGACCAGCCGCTGCACTTTCCACCCGCTGCGGCTGACGCTTCGCGCACAGCCGCGGTCCGGTGAATGCAAATCCGGACACCACAGGCGGGAACACTTCTCGACAGAAACTTGCGCCCGGAATACAGTCCAACCATAAAAACCAGAAAGGCTGCGAAGTTTGCAGCTAACTTACGCTTCACGTATGGACAGAAGAAAAAAGGCTGCGCTGAACAAAGACAAGGCGATCCGTCTCAATGAGGCTTGGGGTGTCGGAGCAGCCCAGGTTCGCTACAGTGACGATGGTCACTGGTATGCCACTCTTTCCAGGTTCCCAGCTGCTTTATTCGATGCCCACGGCTATGTTTTGTTTGCAACCGAGGGGGAGTATCGAACTTCGCCACACATTAGCGTCGGCAAGCAAATCAGCGTTCCAAAACCCGGTATTTCAAAGATCCCCGGTTATGTGCGTGTCGCTGACTCAGACGCATCTCCCAACCTCGACGTGGACATTCACACCATTGCTGCCACCGAAGGGCGTCGGCGACTGGTCTTGCACCTTCAGCGTGAACGGAATCAGACCGTCGTGCGCAACAAAAGGAAGCAGGCGGCATCGCTCGACTGCGAAGTTTGCGGGTTTTCTTTCGGTCGTGTTTATGGCAGTGCCGCCAGTGACTACTGCGAGGTTCACCATTTACTACCATTGTCCGACGTTGAATACACCACGCGAACGCGAATGGAAGACCTTGCCATTCTTTGCGCCAACTGCCATCGCGTAGTTCATCAGCACAACCCACCTTACACGTTGAATCAGGTCAGAAGTATGCTCACCAAATAAGAAAATCCGCAACGGCTAATCCTTACATAGGCCGTATTTCACGGCGTTCCTCACGCCCCGACCTGCCGCTTGATGGCATCGCAGATCAGGATGCTCCACTTTTCCAGCACGGCCTGCTTCGGGCCTTCGATGAGGAGGCGGGCTTTCGGTTCGGTGCCGGAGTAGCGCAGCAGCACCCGGCCCCCGTCCGGCTTCACTTC
>JANOHH010000662.1:0-5349 GCA_031406395.1 Verrucomicrobiota bacterium
GCCTTCGTATTCGATCCCCAGATAGCCGTGGTAACCGGCGGCCAGCACGATCTTCAGCATGCGACGATAATCAGTTTCCACGCAGTTGCCCTGCGCGTCGAAGTCGTTCGTTTTGGCGCTGACGGCTTTGGCGAACGGCATCATCTCTTTGACCGCCTGGTAGCGGTCGTAGTCCTGGAAGTTGCCGAAGTCGGGCAGGGTGCCGCAGTTGGACCGGTTGACCAGCTTCATCACTGAGACCAGCCAGTCGCCGTGGGAGGAATTGCCGCCGTGGTTTTCAACGATCACGTTGAGGCCGAGCGGGCCGGCGAATTCGGCGAGCCGCCGCAAACCATCCGCCGCCCGATCGCGTTGTTCGGTCGGGGTGCCCGTGGAATAGGCATTCACGCGGATGGAATGGCAGCCAAAAAACTTCGCGGCTTCGGCCCACTGGTAGTGATTCTCGACGGCCTGCTGGCGTTTCTTTTCATCCGCGTCACCCAAGTGACCTTCATCGTCGCACATGATGAGCAGAATCTTCACGCCTTCGCCATCGGCTCGTTTCTTGAATTCGGTGAGGTAGGCCGGGTCCTTCGCCTTGTCCTTGAAGAACTGGTTGACCAGTTCGATGGCGTCAATGCCGTAATCCTGCCGCGCGGCCTTGGGGAAGTCGAGATGGTCGAGCTTCTTCCCGAAAATGGCCTTATGCAGCGACCACTCGGCCAGGGAAATTTTGAACAGCGGCGTTTTGGCGGCAGCAGCGGGCGCCACGGTCAGGCCGGGTGCCAGGCTGAAGCCAGCGGTCACCACGGCGGTTTGTTTGAGAAACATACGTCGAGGCGTTAAAGGCGCGGTCATAATCTAGCGGCGTTTCAGGACGGATGTGCCATTTCCAAGTGTGACTTGATCGCGCCAGCCGGCACGCTTAAGAGTTGGTGGCGTGCGACTGCCAGTCGCCGTCCTAAGTCTTCCACGGGGCGCGTTTGGTGCGATCCAGCCAGGTGTTCGCCTCGGGGTCGCCAATGAACTGTTCGTTCTTCGGGTCCCACTTCAGTCGGCGGTGATTCCAGTAGGCCAGATTGCCCAGGTGACACACGGTTGCCGAACGGCAGCCGATCTCCACATCGCAAATCGGCAGCTTGCGGCTCCGGATGCAATTGAGCCAGTCCTGCAAGTGATTGCTGCTCACATACAGACGAATCGCCTTGTCGCCCAAAGGCTCCTGGCCGAGGGCTTCCGGGTCCGCCTGAAATCGACCGCGATCCACAAAGATGCTCCCTTCCGAGCCGAGGAACGTCGCGCCGCCCTTGCTGGTGTCGTGAATCAGTTCGACCCCATTGGCGTAAACGTAACGCAAGCCAGTCGTGGCGTTTGGGTCTTCGGGCGGAATGATTTCCACCGGCCCGCTGTCGTCCATGCCCAGACCCCAATGCGCGATGTCGAAATGATGTGCGCCCCAGTCGGTCATGGCACCGCCCGAGTATTCGCGGTAGCCGCGCCAGTTGGGGAAGTGGGTGTGGACGCCGCGCGGACTGAGCACGGAGTTGTACGGCCGGACGGGCGCCGGGCCGAGCCACATGTCCCAGTCCAGACCCGGCTCCATCGCTTCCTCCGGCAGGTCGCACCATTTGCTCGTCGGGCCGACGCCGCAGATCACGGACTTCAGCTTGCCCAGTCGCCCGTTGCGAACCAGTTCGCACGCCTTGCGAAATTCCTGGGACGACCGCTGCATGCTGCCCGTCTGGCAAATGCGATCGTTGCGGCGCACCGCTTTGACCATGGCGCGCGCCTCGGGGATCGTCAGCGAGAGCGGTTTCTCGCAATAAATGTCTTTGCCCGCGTTGGCCGCAGCAATCACGATGAGCGCATGCCAATGGTCCGGCGTGGCGACCACCACCGCATCAATGTCCTTGCGGGCGGTCAGTTCACGGAAATCTTTGTACGTGGCGCAGCCCTTGAACGCGCCCTTGTCGGCTTGTTTGGCGTAGTACTCCTCCACGATTTTTTTCGCGTTCTCGCGGCGCGTGGTGTCCACGTCGCATACCGCCACGACCTGCGTTTCCTTGCTACGGAGGAATCCATTGAGCAGGCCGCGGTTTTGCGTGCCCATGCCGACGAAGCCGAGGACGATTCGGTCGTTCGGTCCTTTCTCCGCCGCCCACACGGAGGAAGGCAGAATAGTGGGCGCGGCAACGGCCAGCGTGGCGGTACTCTTGAGAAACTGACGGCGCGTGAACTGATTTGAGATGATCATAGCTTTCGTGCCCGGTTGATCTGACAGCCGTTTTTTTAGCGCAGGGTGAGCCGGGTAGCAAGCAAGTTATCGGCGGGCTCGCGTGCGAAGCGCTCGCGACCGTTGTCGCCAACCCTGCCCTTGACCCGATTGCCCGGATAGTCACACTCGTTTCGGTGCGTGAAACCCGACCTCAAGTCTCCAGCGCCATCGCATTGATGGTTCTCCTCGTTGGCGCCTTGCTCATAACCGGCATGGGTTGTCGCCATGGCCATTTGTCCGAGAGCGCCGCGCCGCTGGACCATTCTTCGCTGGTGATGGTGCTGGACGGTCTGCGCCCGGATTATGTCACGCCGGAACTAATGCCGAATCTAAACGCGCTGGGTCACCGAGGCGTTGTTTGCCACAATCATCACTCGGTGTTCCCCACCGTCACGCGGGTCAACGCCGCCTCGATTGCGACCGGAAGTTATCCCGCGCGCCATGGGCTGCTGGGAAACTCGGTCTATTTTCCAGAGATCTCGCCCGACACGAAGTTTAACACGGGCAATGCCGCGCACTTGCAGCGCATCGAAGCCGCCACCGGCGGTCAATTGCTCACGGCGCCGTCGCTCGGCCAGATTTTGCAGCAAGGGGGGAGAAAGCTACTGGCGGTCAGTTCCGGATCGAGCGGTTCGGCGTTTCTGCTCAATCACAAAGCCAGCGGCGGTGGCCTGATTCACACCGAGCTGGTGCTGCCGGCTTCGCTTCGGCCACAGGTCGCCGAAATCTTGGGGCCGGTGCCGCCGGACGCCAGCCCGAACACAATGCGTAATCGCCGGGCGGTGGACGCGTATTTGCAGATCGGTCTGGATCACATCCGGCCGGATGTCACGCTGATGTGGTTGTCCGATCCCGACCACACACAACACGAAAACGGGGTTGGCGCGCCCTTGACGTTGGCGGCCATTCGGCAGGTGGACGCCGAGATTGGCCGGATCGTTGCGGCGCTGGCGGCAAAGGGGTTGCAGAACAAGGTGAACCTTTTTGTCACCTCCGATCATGGTTTTTCAACGCATACGGGCAAGCTGGATCTTCAAGGATTGCTCAAAGCCGAAGTCGAAGCCGGGAGCGTCTTCATTGTCGAGGGCGCGATCTACGTGAAGCATCACGATGCAAACCGCACCCGCCGCATCGTGGAACTTCTGCAGCGCACGGATTGGGTGGGCGCCATCTTCACCCGACCTGTCCGGTCTGGCCAAACCGAAGGGTCCGTGCCCGGCACGCTCTCCTTCGATCTGGCGCATTGGACGCATCCGCGGGCCGCCGACATTCTGGTTTCCGCCAACTGGACCGACGCGGCGAACCAGTATGGCTACCCGGGCACCTCGACCCAAATGGATGGCGAGCCCGCCGGACATGGCAACAGCAGCCCGTACGACATTCACAACACGCTTATTGCCGCCGGGCCCGACCTCAAATCGGGCGTGGTCAGCGACGTGCCGAGCGGCAACGTGGATTTTGCCCCCACGCTTTGTTATCTGAACGGCATCCGCCCCCCGACCTCGATGAATGGCCGCGTCCTCCAAGAACTGCTCCGGGGCGGTCCGGCGCCCACGGCGGTTCCGGTTCAAGATCGCATCTATCGCACGGAAGCCCGCAGGGAAGGCGTTGAGTATCACCTGAAACTATCCTGTTCCATCGTGAACGGCACGGAGTATCTGAACTTTACGTGGGTGAAGCGGTAATCGTTGCCCGCCGGGCGCAGTTGTTGCAGGTCATACCCTCCAAATGCATTGGCATGACCGCCGAGGTGGCTTGGGCGGTCGTGGCGGTCGTGGCGGCGCTTTACACTGCGGGCAAAAAGGTGAATTATTCCACCCATGAGAAAGAGCTGTTCGATCCTGACCGTGCTTTGCGTTTGGGTTGTTATTTTGGGCCTGCCCACCCAAGCAAATGCAGCAGCGGCTGCGGCTGGCGATCTTCCGGGCAAAGAAATCGCCCAGCACATCTCGCTGCTCACCGGCGTGGCGCTTTCGCCGTTGATGGGTGTGAGCGGGGTGGGGGCGTGGCAATACTTCAAGGCCAAAACGCCCGAGCAAAAAGCGAAGCTGGCGTGGTATGCCAATCCGTTGTTCTTCATCCCTGCGTTGCTGCTCGTGATCGTTTGCTTCGTCAAGGACACCGCCGGGGCGGCGCTGCCCACCGCAGTGAAAAAGCCCTTCGACATTGCCGAAACCGTTGAGAATAAAATCAGCGGCCTGGTCGCCACCGGCGCGTTTGTACCCATTGCCGCGGCTATCTTCCATGCCAAGGGCGGCGGGGATGGCGCGGCGTTGAGCGGTCTGGGTTTTGCCGCGATTGATCTCTCCTGGTTCTACAATGCCCTCATGGTGCCGGTCTCGATGGCGGCGTTCTTTGTCGTCTTCCTGGCTTCGAATGCCATTAACGTACTGATCATCCTCAGCCCGTTCACCACCGTGGATGCGGCGCTCAAAGGATTCCGGCTCGCCCTCCTCGGCACCGTCGGCGCCACCGCGCTGGCCAATCCTTGGATCGGAGCGGCGTGGGCGCTCGTGCTCATACTCATTGCGTACCTCATCGCGGGCTGGTCGTTCCGGTTATCGCACTTCGGGATGGTGTTCACGTGGGATTTCTTCACGTTCCGTAGTTCACGGTTCACGCCAAATCCGGCGGTGAACCGGCTGTTCCTTGGTCGTAAGATCACCAAAGTTCCCGCACGCACCTACGGCAAGCTCAGTCGGGACGAGAAGGGCAGTCTGGTTTTGAACTACCGTCCCTGGCTCGTTTTGCCGGAACGCACACTGGTGTTGCCGGAGGGCAAATACTTCGTCGGCAAGGGCGCATTTTTTTCGGAAATCCAGGAGCTGAAGGGCGACTCGACTGAATCCGCGCTCCTGCTGCCGCCACGCTATCGCGGCCACGAGGAAGAACTGGCCCGTATCTACGGTCTGACCGGCGTGTCCGATGTCGGTTTGCGCGCGGCCATGAACTGGATCAAGGAAGCCTGCGGGGTCAAGGCCGAGCCGGAGGCGACTTAAAGGAAGCGATGCAACGTATCAGGACTTTCTTACCTCACGTCCCACTTCTACCGCTGAACCACCGGTTCGTAGCGCAGGTTGGCAACCTGCTGTATC
>JANOHH010000205.1:0-5355 GCA_031406395.1 Verrucomicrobiota bacterium
TCACGCGGTAGAAGCGGCTGTTCGTGCCGGGTGAACCACCGGTAAGCGTACCGTCGTCCACGAAAGTTTCCGCGCTCTCCACACCCGCAGGCACGTTGGTTTCCGTCACCGTCAGTGCCGGGGTGAAACTCCCGCCGGACACGGTGAGGCTATTGGCATATTCCACGGAGTAGCTCTTGCCACCGACTGACGACCAACTGATCTGCGGGTAGCCCGTGCCGGCTTGGAGGCTGGCTTGCGCGCGGAAAGTGGAATTGGGACTGGTCGGGTCCAACCCCAGCCAATAGCTTTGCAGGTTGCTGAATTGATTAGCCGCCGGTGCCTGGGGCAATGCGTTGGTGCTGCTGCCGAAGTAGCGACTTTCCCACCAGTCCGGCAGACCGTCGTGGTCGGAGTCCAGCCTGCCGTTCCAGTAATCAATGACAACGCCACCTACCAAAAGCCGCTGGCCGGACTGGCTGATCGCGTTCGTGGCCGGACAAAGCGCAAGGACGATTGCTGAATCCGGCGCCAGCGTGATCGTAGCTGTTCCTAAGACATTGGTGGCGATGAACGCGCCGGTGAAGAGGTCGTATAGGTGCCTCGCGCCCGGCCCGACATTCACATTGACCTGCTTCACGATGGCATGCGGATTGTAGTAAAGGTAAGTGGGACAGTTCGCCGGCGGAAACGCCTCGGTGGCGACACAATCAATTTGGAGGATGCCCGGTACGTTCGACGTTTGGAACAACGCCGCCATGAAACCGCTGCCCCAGGCGCCGTAGGGATTCAGGTCCTGGATCGGGGTGGCGGCGTCACCAGTCGCGTAAGGCGTCGTGGTGCCGAGGCGGCGCACGCCTTCGTAGGAGATGCTTTGCACACCGGTTTGCTGCACCCACGCCGCGCTCGACTGCATGTTCGTCGGGAGTGTGTTCGGGTAGAAAAGGTTTGCGTTGGCGGCGACATGCAACAACCAGCGGCCCAGCAAACGGGCATACTGCGGCTCGTAACGAACTAGGGGCGCAAGGATGCCGGGGGCGACGTAAGAGTTCATCGAGAAGGCATAGCCGCTGGAGTCAGTGGTGCTACCCATGAGACCATAAGCGTCGTAGTTCCCCCAGCGTCCGTTCTCGCAACCCCAACCGGGCCGGGCGTCGGAGGTGGGCGCAAAAATCCAGTTCAGATGTTTGCTCGTGGAGTAATTGCGACTCAACTCCGCGTTCATGCGGGCGGCCAGTAACGGGCCGTAAAATCCCAGCACCTCGTAGAATGGATTGGCGGCACGGAGGTTCATCTGCGCCATGCAGGTGTCGGCGGCGGCGAGATAGTTCGAGTTGTGGAATTGCACATAAGCCATGTATTCGAGCCACGCGATGCCAATGGCCATGTCGGGTTCGTCCCAGGCGAAATCCGTTGGCGTCATCGTCGCGAAGTTGAAGCCGGTGTGCTCCCAGTTATTGCTCAACACCGGCAGCGCGGTGAGCCAACTGTCCGCAATGGCCGCCATCTTCGTTTGGAACGAAGCTCGACCTGGATAGCGCGAACCGATTTCATAAAAGAGCATGCTCGGGAAAATGTCATACCAGGCCGAGCCCGAGCCTTGCGAATTGAGATTGTTCAACACCAGCCCATGGCCATTGACGAGGCAGTAGAACACCTCGCATTGTTGAACGCGGTCGGTGCCGTTGAGCGCAGCCATGTTCAATCCCGCGAGCGTCCCGCCCAGGACGGCACCGAGCGCAGTGAGCGCTTCTCCGCTGTTGAGCGAGTTGCCGACGTAACTCGGGAGACCGAACGCGGGCCCGGCGTAACCCGCCGCGGTGTTCGCGGTGTATTGATAGAGCAGCGGCAGATATTGGCCGGTGACGGACGGGTTGAATGCGAGCTGATGATAATCACGGGCGGTTTGTTTCCAATCGCGGATAACGAGTGGATTCGGCAACCACGGGAAGTTCTCGATGTACGGCACCAGCGAATTGACAGTGACCGCCGGGGCCAAAGAGATGTCATCCAGCCAAGCCTGGCCAGTGACATCCAAACCACCGCCGGAAGTGAAGTGGAGTTCCAGCTTCGCTGCGCCAGCCGGAGCGGTGAACGACTGCGTCATTTCCTCCCAGAAGTCGTGCGTCCCGGCAAACAGATAGCTCAATTCGGAGACGTAGGCGTTGGCGGCGTTATAAAAATTCATCGTCACGCGCATCTGCCCGTTGTTGGTGGTAGCGTAGCGAAGGTTGTAGCGGAGTTGGTAGTTCGTGCCCGCGGTGATGTTGAGCCGGTCGGAATACCACTCACCGTACTCAGTTGCGCCGTTGTCGTTGAGTTGGAAGGAATGGGTGGGGCTGACCGACAGCGAGGTCGTCCAAAGATCAATCGCTGTGCTGCTCCCGCCTTTGTGCCAGAAGCTCGGCATTCCACTACTACTGGCTTCGAGCGTCGAGTTCGGCCAGAAGTTGCCTGGGAGGAGTCCCGCCTGAAGGAGTGAAGTCGCCAACCGCAGCGAAAACACCCTGGTCAAAAGATAAAGGAACTGACGGGGTGCACGAAACGACCGGGACGTGGTTGAATCCATACTCACAACGTCAAATCATAACACACATTCGAGTTCACCGTCCTGGCTCATTCCGCTAACGCCGGAATTGGGATCGGCATTCCCGCTGGCGTCCCCCTGTCCGCCTGGGCTGTGGCGGCGCAGCCTTTCAAGATCCGTCTGGCCACGAACACCGAGAGAAGTTGCAGCCCGGCGACGATGAGCAACGCAAACCGCAAGGCAAACGTGTTGGACACTTGAGTGGCCAGCAGGATGAACAACCCGCATCCGGCGAACCGCCCGATGTAAAATCCGAATTCCTGAACAAAGATGTAGGCGTATTGATTGCGTTTCTCGATCTCGGAGACAGTGTCGATGACCAGCAATTGAATCGTGAAATAAGCGATGTCAGCCAGGGGCCGGCCCAGAACTAGAAGCACCATGAACAGCAGCACACCGAGTTTGTTGAAGAGGATTCCATTCGCCAGTGCGCCCAAGGCGAACAACGACAGGCCGACGGCGAAGAGGTAAATGCGGTGTTTCGGTTGGGTCGTCCGCCCAAGGATGTAAAGCAGGATGGCCGACAGGACACTGCCGACCGAAAGGATCGTGCCCAGCGAGCCTTCCTTGCCAACATGCGTCATGATCAGCATGGCCGGCGCCGTGACAATGTAGCCCTGAGCCAACCCCTTGAGGATGGCGAGCAGTTGCATCCGGTTCCAAATCCAGTGAAAACGGAAATACAGGAACTGGGTCCGGGGCGGATTCTGGAAGTGACCTTGATGCACAATGATTGAAGCCGCGATGGTTATGACGAACACTACGGCCGTGACCACCTGATACGCACGGGAGACCTCGCCGGCGACTTCGCCGCCATACCAGCCAATGAATGCCCCCACCGCGAGCGGCACCACAATGCCCACGTTGGTGGCGAAGAAAGTCTCCAGGCCATAGTAGTAGTTTCGATTGCCGTCGCTCGTGCTGGCCAGGGCCAGATAATCGCGGTTGGCCCAATAAAGCCCGAAGGACATGCCCATCAGCAATCCGGCCACCCCCAATCCCACCAGGCTCAATTCGTTCAAGGACATCATGACCACCATCGAAACCCCGCTGAGCAACATGCCGACGGAGTAAAGGCGCTTGACGCTCACGAGTTGCAACAGCCAGCCATTGACCAGAAAGATGAAGGGGATTCCGGTGTAAACCGCCAATTGGTAAATGACGACCATTTTTACGTCGTCCGATTTCCGCATGACGTAGGCGCCGATGAACATCTCGATCACCGGCATCACCAGCCCATAGACCAGGTTGGTGATCAGGAGAACCCGCAGGTCGCGCGGATACGAGAGGAAGTGGCGGTATTCGTGGAGAAACTGTTTCATAAAGTTGATGAACCTAGGGTTTGGAGAATCTCCTGAAGCGAGAAACGGGCGCCACAGATGACGCTGTCGGAAGCCCCGTAGTAAAGGGTCACGGTGTCGCCATCCACCACGTGGCCGTTCGTGAAGACGACATTGCCGAAGAAGCCGGTGCGTTCATAATCGGCGACGGGTTCCATGATCGGCTCCCGCGAGCGGGCGAGGACTTTCCAGGGAGCTTCAAGATCCAGCAGCAGCGCGCCGAGGCAGTAGCGGTGTTCGCCATTGGCGCCGTGGTAAATTTCCAGCCAGCCCTCCGGCGTGCGGATGGGGGCGGCCCCGGCCCCGACACGCGCGCTGTCCCACCTGCCGGGCCGACTGTGCGCCAGACAACGATGCTGTCCCCAATGAACGAGGTCCGGCGATTCGGCGAGCCAGATATAATTCCCGCCGAGAGTCGGACTGCTGGGGCGGTGCAGGGCGTAGTATTTGCCACCGATTTGCTCGCCGAAAATCGCGCAGTCCTTGTTATGAGGCGGGAAAATCATTCCGTGTTGGCGAATGTGACGCCAGTCAGTGGTGCTGCGTAAGCCCACGCCCACGCCGTGCTCCGACACTTCCGTAAAAGTCAGATAATAACTCTCCCCGATCTGCACCACCCGGCAATCTTCGATGCCATAGGATTCCAGTTCGCCCTGGCCGAACATCGCTGGATAAAACTGATCCTCGGCAAAGTGGATTCCGTCGCTGCTGGCGACCAGCCGCAAATGCGACATCGTCGTCAAGTAATCCTTGCCATCATAGCCAATGACCCGGGGGTCGGTTCGATTGAGCTTCGGATCTGCGTTGTCGAATTCCAGAATCTGCAGCCCGCCCTTCGCGTCCAAGATAGGAAAGGACGTCTTGCCGGGCTTCTGCTCGGGGCGCTCGGCCACGCGCAAGACGAGCCAGGTCTGGTTGTGGAAGCGGAAGACGCCTGGATTCAGGAGGCATTCCACTTTCATGCCCGCCATGCTCGGACGGATATCGGCCGGCTTCAGGATGGGGTTTTCAGGAAAGCGTTTTGCAAGGTCAGGCATAGTCCGGGTTCTTTCTAATCCGCGTAACGCACGATGACGTTGTCGATGGCGGTTCGTTTTCCCTCGTGCAATATTTTCCCTCCTCCCGGAGTGAGCACCACAATCCTCGCGGTGTCCGACGGAATGGTGAAACGCGCGCGACCTTGAACGTTCTTTTGGAGAAATTGGTCGCTGACGGCGTCGTAAATATCCCGCACCGCTACCCCGACATCGATCTCAACGGTTTTGGCCGAAATGTAGGGATTGTAGTAGAGGTAGGTAGGATACGCTTGGGCGTGGAAGTAATCCGTTTTCAGAAGGTCCAATTGCAGAATTTTTTCGACGTTGGTCGGCTTGATGATGCCGCCAAGAATTCCCACATGGGAACTGCCATAGAGACCGAGGTCGGTCGTGGCTGAGGCGGGGCGATAGA
>JANOHH010000714.1:0-2422 GCA_031406395.1 Verrucomicrobiota bacterium
AGCGCAGCTCGCAGCCGCTCCCGCTCCGTTTCACTGACTTTCACTTCTTCGATGGGCTGGGTGCTGGCGATCCGCCAGAGCTGGTCCCCGGTTTTGATGGCGGTACACTTGGTCAACAAGCCGCCCTGGCTGTGGCCGATAATCACCATCTCGCGCAGGGCCGGGTCTTTGCCCTCGGGGTCGAGCTTCTGCACCATGGCCGTGAGGGCGGCGCGGAATTCTCCAATCGAAAGGAGCAGCGGATTCCCGCTACTGTAGATGAAACTCCAGAGTTGATAACGGTTGCGCAAAACCGGGTCGGCGATCAGTGAGTTCGCCATTTCCGCCCAGGTGACCGGACTGGAAAATGTCCCATGGACGAAGAGGACTGGAACCCGGCCCGGGGTGTAGGGCTGGCTGAGAATCAACTGGCTGCGCACGTGTTCGCCCGGGGCGAGGAATTGCAGGCGGCCCAGCGCCCAGATCGTTGACTGGCTGAGCATGTAGGCGCGATACGTAGTCAGGTCGTTTTCCAGCGGCACCGGCGCGCCGCCGATCGTCACGGAGAAATCGCTAAAGGGTGAATAGAGTTCCAGCGCACAGGCCGGATGACCCGTGCCAAGGGCCGCCAGGGAAGCGGGTCCGCGGAGCAACGCCGTCGCCGGCAGGGAGGGGCGCAGGCCGAATTCCGGGTTCAGCGTGCCGACACAAATCAGCGGCGCGCCGACGCCGGCCTCGCGATTGCGCACGCTCAAACCGCGGACCCGTAATTGATCGGCGAGCAGGATTTGCTCGGAGGATTTCACGCGTTCCGTCACGGGGGAGTCCTTTACCTGCAAGTCAATTTCCCCCACCGGCAGTCGGCGCCGACCGCTTACCAATTCAACGACGCCGTTGGTGCTTCGTGGGCCAGTGAGGGCCAGGCCGAGGCTGTAATTGTAGAAATCGCACGCATCGCGAAAGCGACGCTTGTAGGCGGGCGGCGGTGACTCCGCGCCCTCGCCGTAAAGGAACAGCCAGGCATAAACCGCCGACCCGAGATAATAGTCCCGGGCGTCGCGCAGGTCCCACGGCTTGACGCTGCGGCGGATGTGGTCGCCCGCCACATAGCTGAGTTCGGCGAGCGCGAACAGCACATCGTGCTCGCCGGTGCTCAGGGCTTTCTGGTGCAGTTGGCGCACGGCTTCGTCCGGCTGGCGGGCGGCCAGACGATCCAGGTTGAAGCGGTGCAAGATCGAGACGGTTTGAGCGCTGGGTTTGCCGGTGCGGAGCGCGGTGGCTTCCACCTGGTCGTAGGCCTGGCGGGTGGTCACCCGGTCCGCGCCAATGGGGGCGGTGCAGCCGGTCAGGAAAATCCCGAGCGCAATCGTCAGAAGGGTCCGGGCGGGGTTGTAGCTAAGAGCGTGTTTGACACGGCGGAACTGGCGGCAGGTTGCCGCCGGAACCGGCAGGCAGGATGCCTGCGCTACGCGTGTAGCCCACGCTTCCAGCGTGCTGGTGGGCGAGGCTGCTAGCTTCGCGGCCATCGCAAAGGGAACTTTCAGACCGGCTCTGCGAGACAGAAGCGGTTGCGGTGGGTTCACATTCATAACTCAGTTCCTGGTACGCCCTGGCGGATCTGCTGGGAAAAGTCCTCCGCCTTGTCCGCGGCCCGGGCGCGGGGGTTGACGTGTCCGCGTTCTTTTAGTTCGGCGAGCGGCACGTTCGTGACAAACACTCCCCGCTCGTACAAAAGTTCGTCGCCGTGGCCATTGACCAGCATCCGCCAGTCCCACGGCGCCCGGTCGGCAGCGGCCCGTTGCGCGCGAATCCCGGTGGTGCAATTGTCGGCGACGGCGTTGTACCACTCGGGCGACTGGCGCAGGCGGTTGGCGTGCTCCAGATAGTTGAGGAACAACTGACGGATGCTGGCGGGCGTGGCGCGCAGGCGGTAGAGATAAACGTCCTCGCCCTGACGGAAGTTCGTGCGCAACCGCACCACGTCGCGTTCATCCGCGATCACCAGGGTGAGTTGAAACTGGCGAAACAGCCCCTTCACCGCCGAATATTCCTGGCCCAGTTGATTGCGCGTCTCGATGGAAAAACAGACGTGTTCGCCGTCCGCAAAACCGAAACTCATCATCGTATGCGCGATCAGCGGGGAGCCCCAATAGACCATGTAAAGATCCACTGTGCGCAACTGGTCCAAGTCGAAGGTCTTGTCGTAGTGCCGCACGTCGTAGTCCGTCTCGGTGCGATAGTCGCAATTGCGGATGTTGTGGATGGTGACCCGCTGGTCGTTGATTTCAGCGTAAGGCAGGACGGCGATGTCTGGTCGCCAATTACGCTCATTGGAAGGTTGGAGGGTGAGCCACCAGCCTAGCACGAGCACGAAGCCGACGGCGGTCAGGCCCAGTTTACGCCGGATGCCCTTAACAAGAATCCAAACCGTCAGCACGGCCCC
>JANOHH010000721.1:0-3265 GCA_031406395.1 Verrucomicrobiota bacterium
CCACGGCCAAGTCGTCAAGCGCGTGCCGTGAAATAGAAGAACGATCAACCCAACGAACGCGATGTAAGCCTGCGTCGCATAATCCACGAACGTGTAGTGTCTCATGCCGGGCCCGGAGCTCGCAGCTCATGCCAGCTCCGGACGACTCCCTTGCAATCGGGCGTTCGCCTGCTGCGCCCCAATGCGATCGGGGGCAAGATGCAGGCCTCATGATTGAAGGCAAGCGCTCCAAGGCGGGAGCATCCCCCGGCTCGCGTCATCCTTGATTTGGCTGCAACCGTCATCCGGTTACAGGCGCTTGGCCAGTTCCGCCTGGCTGTGCGCCAGAACGTCCTTGTGCAAGGAGTTGCCGTGCGCATCAATCGTGACCACGGCCGGAAAATCCACAATCTCCAGTTCCCAAATTGCCTCGGGGGCGCCGAACTCGGCCATGAGGTAAACGTTGCGCACTTTCTTGATGCACTCGGCCAGCACCTGCGCTGCCCCGCCAATGGCGTGCAGATACACGCAACCATGTTCCTTGCACGCCGCGAGCGTGCGCTCGCCCATGCCGCCCTTACCGATCACGCCGCGCAGACCGAAATCGCGGATGACCTGCCACTGGTAAGGTTCTTCGCGAATGGACGTCGTCGGGCCGGCGGCGGTGCATTTCCACGAACCGTCGTCCTGCTTCATCATCACCGGGCCGCAATGATAAATAATCCCGTCGTGCAATTCCACCTCCGGCGGCAACGCCCCGCCTTCATGCAAATGCTTGTGCACCGCATCCCGTCCCGTAAACACAATGCCGGAGATCAAAACCTCGTCCCCGACTTTGAGCGCGCGAACTTTTTCTTCGGTGAATGGAAAACTCAACTTTGTCATGGCGGCATTTCAATCCAAGTCCGCCCCAAAGTCCAGCGCACTAAAACCGCCGGAAACAAAGGTCGGTGGGGGCGCATCCGGACACGGCGGCCGAATGGTGGCGTTCGTCGCGCTGCGACGAACCCGCCCGCGCGAGCGGGCGGAAAGAACGTGGGGTGACTTACCGTTGGTGTCGCCTCCAAACCCGATTGCGCCGCTGTACACGGCGCTGGTCGTCGCAGCGCGACGACCCTACCTCAGCGGGGAGCGCGCGGCGGCGCCCGAAGCAGCTCCCCTGACCGGGGCAAATTACTTCCAGACTCCGAGCTGGATGAGTTCTTGGGTCGCGGTTTTCGTCCAGTCGTGGCGATTGGCTTTCGGACTCGCCGGACTGGGGTGGAGAATCTGGCCAACCCGAACTTTCGCGTCGGTGACAACCAGTTCGGCTCGTTCCCGGGCAAAGCCACCGATACCGATCAGCCATTCCGGTTGAAGAATTGCCAGTACGCGTCGCAGGTGCTCGTCGCAGATGTCAAACAAGCGCTCGCGTTCGACCTTGGGCAGCTTGTTGGGAGTTTGGTTGCGACCGCTCGCTTCCAGAAAGGCCAGCGGACAATAATTCACGACGAAATGGGTGGCGAAAAACTTTTCGGGCGTCCCGAAGCGTTCGGCGCAAAGTTTCCAAAACCGGCGACCGCTGACTTCGGAACGCGGACAATCGAAACCCAGGATGGGCCGCTTGGGATGTTCCTTGGCCGGCTTCGTGATGGGGGCGCGAATGCCCATCCAATCGCGGGCGGCGGCGATTTCGCCGAACGGAATCCCGATTTGCGCCATGCCGAACGGGCCCGGATTCATGCCGAGAAAAACCACCCGCTTTCGGCTGCCACCGAAGCGGCGCAAATAGGCTTCATGCGCCGCCCACGCATAGGCGAGCGGATTGTACGTGTGGGTGACCGGCGGCCCAAATTGCAGTCGTCCTACCTGCGCCGAGAGCTCGCGCGCCGCAGCGATGAGTTGTTTGCTGGTGGGACCGCGGACTTCATTCTTCGCCATCGTAGTAGTCCAGCGCATCGGAGCGGATGAGCCGGCGATCCGGCGAATGAACCAACCATTTCCCGCTGTCGGGATAGTGGCAGGTTTCGCCAAGGGGATTGTCCGCCACCACGTAGAGAATCAGATCCTCCGTGCCGTTATTGGTTATCTGATGCGGCTCGCCCGGCTTGAAAATGAAAGCGTCCCCGGGCTCGATCGTCGTCGTTCCATCGGTGTGTCGCACGACGCCCGTGCCGGAAAGGACATAATAAAACTCCCATTGCGCGCTGTGGGAATGATAGGGATACGGCGTCGCGCTCGGCGGAATGCGGCAGATCTCCACGTCAAAGGGATGCCGTTCAATCAGATCGGTGGACTTCGGCTTGCGGCCCAACGCCAACGAGATTCCTTTGGCGAAGCCGCCGAATTTTCCTTGGGGTGAAGCCCAGGAATCCTCCGGCAATTTGTGACTGTTGACCTTTTGCATTGCTTTCCAAGGTAACCGATCCGCTTGAGCTTGATTTTGTTTAGGCCGAGGTCAATCACGAAAATGTCGGCGCCGGCCCATGGTGCCGGCCCATGGTTGACTCATCCAAAACCTCTTGCCACTCTGCAATCATGATGCATGACCAACACCGCTTCCCTCCCGGCAGACTGCCTGGCCGTTTCCTACTCGCCGTATTGATCGTTAGTGTAATGTCGGCCCGAGCTGACTGGCCGGACCTGCGGGGGCCGTGGGGCGATGGCCACGTGTCGCCGCCAGGTAACACCAAACCTGTTGGCTTCCCGCTCCACTGGAGTGAGACCAACAACATCAAATGGAAAACCGAAATCCCGTACCGCGGCTGGTCCACGCCGGTGGTGATGGGGAGTCAAATCTGGCTGACTACCGCGACGGAGGAAGGCAACGATTACTTCGCACTCTGCATCGACAAAGAGAATGGCAAGATTCTCTTCAACGAAAAGGTGTTCCATACCGACACGCCCGAACCGCTCGGCAACGGCGCCTCCATGAACAGTTACGCCACGCCATCGGCGGTGATCGAGCCCGGCCGGGTTTACGTCCATTTTGGCAGCGCGGGCACGGCGTGTCTCGACACCAAGACGGGCAAGGTGCTGTGGAAGCGGAGTGATTTGCCTTGTCGCCATTACCGCGGCCCGTCGGCCTCGCCGGTGCTGTTCGAGAATTTGTTAATCCTCACGTTCGATGGCGCCGATCTGCAATACACGGCCGGCCTCGACAAACACACCGGCGCAACCGTTTGGAAAACGAATCGCTCGGTCGTGTGGAACGACGAAACCATTCCTGGCCCGATGGCGCGGGAAGGCGACCTGCGCAAATCTCACGGCACGCCATTGATCGCCACCGTCGCTGGAAAACCGCAAT
>JANOHH010000795.1:0-6238 GCA_031406395.1 Verrucomicrobiota bacterium
GGTCTTCATTGCGGGCGGGAATCGGTTGATCAGGCAAATTTTCTCATGTCGACACCCAAACGAACGGCGGTTCAATGGGCCAAGGGACTTCCGCCGGCCCCTGGCTGCGACTTCGGCGGATGGAAGAACAACGCCAGCGCCACGGCTGCACCGATGGCCGAGAACATCGGAACCAGGAACAAGCCGTGGAAATCCACGAGCTTGGTGACGGAGTTTGTGAATTTTTCCTGGAGCAGCCACGGGCAGATCGAGTTCGCCAGCAGGGCGCCGATCCCAAGGATCATTACGTTGAACAGGCCTTGCGCGCTGGCCCGGGCGTCTTTCGGGAAGTAGGCATCCACGAAAATGTAAACGGTCGCGAAAAAGAACGCGTAGCAAATGCCATGGAGAACTTGCACGAGGATAATGAGCTCCTTGTGCTGCGGGAAGAAAGCGTACACCGCGAAACGGGCGGCGTGCCCGAGAATTCCAAAGATCATCGTTGTCCGCCAGCCAAGTTTTTTTAACGTCAGACCGAGAGCGAACATCGTCAGGATTTCGGCGATCTGACCAACGCTCATCACCGGCATGATCCAGTTGCCGGGAATCCCCACGCCGCCATCTTTCACCGCCGCCCCGAGAAACGAGCCCGTCCAATTGAAATAGCAATTGTGAACAAAGGAATCCGCCAGCGTCACAAGCCACAGGACGAGCACAAAGGGGTGCTTGAGGAGTTTGACCGCTTCCAGCCACGCAAGATTTTCGCCCGCCCCTTCGCTCGCTTTCTTCGGCGGCGTGTGCGGCAGCAGAAAGCTGTAACCGGCGAGCAGCAGGGACGCAATGCCCGCAACGACAAAAGTCCACGACGTGGCGGATTTGAGGGCATCGCCGCTCAGGCCCGAGCTGAGCACCGCGCCCAGCCAGTTGACGATCCCCTCCGGGTTCGCGGCGCGAACTTTATCCCAGTCCACCAAGATGAAAGTGAACGGCCACGCGGCGAGAATCCAACCAATCGTCCCGCCCATCCGCACGATGCCGAATTCCTTTTGCGCATCTTTCATGGCCGCAAACGCGATGGAATTTGTAATGGAAATGGTGGGCACGTAGAGGAGGCAGTGGATCATCATCAAGGTAAAGAAGGGCCAAAACGAATGGACCCAAGCCAATGAAAGAATTGCCAGTCCGCCCACGAGATGGCTAAAGGCGAGAAATTTTTCCGCGGCAAAAGTCCGGTCGGCGAATTGGTTGCTAAAAAACATGCCGACGATGGCGGCAATCGGGAAGGCGTTGAGAATCCAGGATTGCTGGCTGGGCGAGAATCCCAGGCTGGGCAGATAGCCGAAAATCAAGGGAAGCCAAGCTCCCCAAATGAAGAATTCCAGCACCATCATGACAAAAAGTTTGAAGCGAAGTGATTTGTTCATAGCAATTGATGCCAAGAGTAGGGAAGCGGGCTGGGCGTTGGCAAGCGGGGAAAAACCACGGGAAAAAGCAAGGCAGCGCATTCCGGGCGAAAAGCTCCTGCGGCGGGGGGATTCTCCGGCCAAGGCGCCAAAGTCTTACCTGAGCGGCCACCGAGTCTGAACTTGCTCGGTGGCTTGGAATGTGAGCCCGCGCAAAACGCGACTGGATCAACTTGGAATCCGACCTTCATCCCATTCGATGGACTTGAAGACGCTGTCAATGCTGGGATCATTGCACTGCGAATTGTATTTCTTTCTCGCCCACGCCAACGTTTCGTGCATGGGATGACCCGGTTTGCCCAGATTCACCGAAAACGCATTCCAATCGGCTTTCTTCTGCGGGTCATTGCCGATGCGCGGCTCAAACCACGCCGCCAATTCGGCGTCGTTGGTGGAAGCCTTCACCGCTGCCATAAACTCCGCTTGGCTTAGTCCGAAATGGCTCATGAAAAAGCCGTCCACCCCGCGCGGGTGAAACAGCGGCAATTGGTAATCCGCTGGCAATTCGTCCGCTAGCTGGAGACGAATTTTGTCGGTGAACCGGGCCAGATGATAACAACCCGCCAGTTTCTCGAAGGGACTGCGAATGGGGAGCATTACTTTGAGTTGTTCAACCGCCCTTGGCCGTCGCTCGTTCTTGGTGCTGGAGATCGCGCAATGGCCGATAACCGATGAGGATGATCTTCTGCTTGGCGATGAGTCGTTTCATTTCCTCGCTGTGGGTGAAAGTCTCGAACTCCTGCGCCCGGGTGGACCACGAGCCGGTGATGGCTTTCAATTCGTCATTCGGGAGGCCGGCATGAATGTAAAGCTCCGTCACGCCCGGCTTGAGGTTTTTCACGACCTCGAGCCAGAAAGCTTTCACGCCTTGGCGCTCGTCCTTCAATTCATCAAAGACAAAGTAGTCCGGCGAGACAAACTGCCCGCGCTGATAGCAATGGCTGCAATAGACGGTGCTCCGCGATCCTTCGGCGTTGGTTCCGCCGCCCTGCTCATCGCGCTTGAGCGGCATCCCGCAACTCTGGCAATTCTTATAGGCTTTCGTCACGTCCGGGAGGGTTCCCGCCCAGTCACTGGTTGAACGGCCGTTGTCCACCAGCACGGTGGCACGGGCCTGACGCGCTCGAACTCGCGCCGGGCGGCGGGCGAAATTGCGGAGGGGCCGTCCGCGCGACTGTTTTTGTCCGGCTTCGCGCGTTGGTACGGGAATTCTATCCGGCGATACTTGCCGTCCTTGGTGCCTTCGATGGCGGCGAGCATGGTGTCGTCGCTCTTCAAGGTATAGCTGATGCGCTGAGGAAAATCGTGTTGGGGATTCTCAAAAATCACCTCGGTAGCGCTGGCGCGCACGAGCTTGAACGTGGTTTCGGACTGGCCGGAGGGCTTGGCCACGTAAGCGATGTTCCCCTCATCGTCCTGCCGGAGCAGGAGAAACTCGAATTCGATCGTCTTCCCTTTTGCAACGGTGCGACTCATTCCCAACATCGTTCCGCCGGCCGGCGCCATCCATTGTTCTGTCACGGTACGACCGCCCCGCTCCAAGAACCAGTTGCCCGCGAGCCAGGTGAGCATTTCAATCGTCGGCTTGGCCGTCGATTCTTCCGCCGCCCGGGTGGACAGACCTGACAGGCAATGAACAACGAGAAAAAGCGTGCAGATGATAATCAACGACCGGCGTTCAAGGGTCTTTACTGGCATTGGGTTTTGAGTGTCCTTAAACCCGCACATGGAATGACGTGGAGATTGTTGCGGGTGATTTCTTCGGTTGGGCAGCATGGCGCAAATCCTCAATGATTATTGAATTACCGCCGTTTCTCCAAACTTCGCCGCCAGATCTTGCAGATGCTCATCCGCAAATTTGGTCAGGCCAAAGACGCGTGCCATCAGCCGGAAGGGCGGACTCAAACATTCCCCCTTCTCGGTCAGCACGTTCAGGCAACCGCCGTCGGCGGGCTTGAGGTCGTATGTCCACCAGCCGGAGAAAAGTCCCTTGCCGTCCACCATCGTGCGGACCCGCCGGCTCGGCAAGACGCTCTCCGACGTCACAATGGTCATCATCATTCCGCCCTTGAAAGTTTGGCGCGTCGCCTCGTGCCCACCAATTGCTGGCAACATTTCCACCCGCTGAACATTGCGACTCCCGTTGGTCAAACCGTCCACGTCAGCCAATACCGCAAAAACGGCGGCGGGCGGCGGGCGCAGCCGCGCAGGGCGCGTGAAAGTGTGGCGGGCCGGGAGCACCGCGCCGACAATGAAAACAACCACCAGAAGACCGACGATCACGCAACCGGCAATCAGCAGCCATTTGATGACGCGCTTCATTTTTGGACTTGGGAAGTGTATTGGGGTACGGGTGCGTGTCAATGCTGTTTGGCCAGCTGTTTGGCCAGCGGGAGCTTGCGGCATCAACTCGCCTGCCAGTTGCTCTATGGCACGGGCATGCGGCTGCTGGAATGTCTGCGGTTGCGCGTGAAGGACGTGTCGTGGTGCGAGCAAACCCGGACAGTTGTAGTTGGCAAACCCGGACTTTTTCCGCCGCGCCTTGCGCCCGGTTGGCTTCCTCCTACTCTCCAAATGCGGACCGGAGGATAGGGCCCTGCGGGGACGCAACCTGAGCGCCGCCTGAAGTCAGGCATGCGGCAGCGCGACAGAGCCTGCTCGAACTGTGCGCTCTGCCGGTGGAGACCCCAACAACCATTTCCAGGAGGGCACCTAAAAAACTTGTTTGTCGCTCGCGTGCCGCGCAATGATTTCTCAAATGATTCAACTGGCAACGGCCGTTCCATTCCTTCACCCCCGCTGGATCTCCAGCCTGCTGCTCAGTGCCACCGCGCTCAGTTTGGTTGCGCAGGACAACTGGCCGCAGTTCCGGGGTGCGCAATCCCTTGGGGTGGCAACCAATCTGAATCTGCCCACGACCTGGAGCGCCACCCAAAATGTCGCCTGGAAAACCGCCGTGCCGGGCTTCGGCTGGTCTTCGCCGGTGGTTTGGGGTGACCAGATCTTCGTCACTTCCGTTGTCCGCGATGGCGAGGTCGAACCGCCCAAGAAAGGACTCTACTTCGGCGGCGAACGGCGCTCGCCGTCCACGAACTCTCAACATTGGATCGTTTATGCCTTCGATTGGTCAACCGGCAAGAAACTTTGGGAGAAGGAGGTTCACGCCGGCTTGCCCAGCACCTCCGTTCATCTGAAAAACACTTACGCCTCGGAAACACCGGTGACCGATGGGGAACGCGTTTACGCGTACTTTGGCAATCTCGGGTTGTTCTGCCTCGACCTGAATGGCCAGGAAGTGTGGTCCAAAAAATTGGGCCAATTCAAGACGCGCGCCGGCTGGGGCACGGCGGCTTCGCCGGTATTGCACCAAGACCAAATCTTCATCGTCAATGACAACGACGAAAAGTCGTTCCTCGCCGCGTTCAACAAAAAGACCGGCAAAGAACTCTGGCGAGTCGAACGAGATGAGAAGAGCAACTGGGCCACGCCGTTCGTTTGGAAAAACGCGCAGCGCACCGAATTGATCCTGCCCGGCACCAAGCGCGTCCGCTCCTACGATCTCGACGGCCAGTTGCTTTGGGAATTCGGCGGCATGTCCTCCATTGTCATTCCGACGCCTTTCGATAAGTCCGGACTGCTTTACGTTTGTTCCGGTTATGTCGGCGACAAGACGCGTCCGGTGTTCGCGATTCGCCCCGGCGCCACGGGCGACATCAGCCTCAAGGACGGCGAAACCAGCAATGAGTTCATTGCGTGGTACGAGAAGACGGCCGCGCCCTACAATCCCTCGCCCATTGCCTACGGCGACTATTTCTACGTGCTGTTTGATTTCGGATTCCTGGGCTGTCGCGATGCGAAGACCGGCAAGGAGATCTACGAGAAGCAGCGCATCAACCTCGACGGCACCTCCGGCTTCACCGCCTCCCCTTGGGCGTATGACAACAAGATTTTTTGTCTGAGTGAGGATGGCGATACGTTTGTGTTCCAGGCTGGCCCCGAATACAAATTGATCGGTAAAAACAGCCTGAACGAAATGTGCATGGCCACGCCGGCAATTGCCCGCGACAGCCTGATCCTCCGCACCGCCGGCAATCTCTATCGCATCAAGACCGTCGCACCCCATATCCAACCATGAAGATTTCATTGACCGCCATAACGAGCCTGACGGTTTTGGCTTTAACCGCCGGCGCCGCAAATCAGCCTTATCTCCACGCGCCCTCCACCGACACCTACGCCAAGCATGATCCGGACGGCTTGACCATTCTCTCCTCCGGTCGCTACCTGAAGCCCGTCGGCCGCCATATCCCGGTGGCCCGCGAGCCTTATGGTTTGGCGATGAGTCGCGATGGCAAAACGTTGTTCGTTGCCAGCGACGGGGTTGGCCAGATCATTACCGACTGGCACGCGGCAAAGCCGGTGGTGACAACCGTCAACCCACCCCTGGCTCCGCGGAAAGGCAAGAAAGAGCGAGCGACGAATGGCGGCGGCACAGACTTCTCGCCGGATGGCCAAAAACTCTACTGGAGCAGCGGGGACTCAGGCGCGGTGTATGTCTTCGATGTGAGCTCACCCACGAATATTGTCCAGATATCGCTAAACACCGAGATTGGCGGACGCAAATACGAAGACAGCTACGTCACGGATGTAAAGGTAAGCGCCGACGGCAAGTATCTATATTGCTCGGACGTGACCAATTTCCGCGTCGTGGTAATAGACGCCGAGGGACGGCAAGTGGTCGGCTCGGTACCCGTGGGACGTTATCCCTACGCACTGGCGGTGGTGGGCGACAAGATTTA
>JANOHH010000859.1:0-9081 GCA_031406395.1 Verrucomicrobiota bacterium
AGGTAAAAATTTATGCAAATGACATCAAATAAAAGTTGTTCGTGTCCAACAATGTAAAATGGTGCTGATGGTGCTTTTATTTTATTTTATTTTATTATATAGACAACAGTCGCTACTGTCAGATGACAACGACGTCTCCCGTGCTGAACTCGACCAGATCAAACAACTCATCGCGGCGCATGAAAAGACCCGCGGTAAAGGCGGGAAAAAGGCATGAACCCACTGCTGCACTGGCTGACCTCACCCGAGTGGACCCACGTCGTCGGCGCGTTGCTTCACTCACTCTGGCAGGGAGCGATCATCGCGCTGGCGCTCGCCATTCTGATGCGGCGGTTGGCGAACCCGGTGACGCGCTATCGTTGCGCCCTCGTCACCCTCGGTCTGGTGGTCATGGCCGGCATCGTCACTTGGGCGGTGCTGAATGCCCCGAAATCCGCTGGATCCGTCGCGATCACAATTCCAGCAACCGAACCCGCAGTAGCACCAAGCGCAACCGACGCGCTCCATCCAGATTTCGCCGACAAAATTGTTGCGTTGGGCCGAATGTCTCCCCCACCAGCGCCGAAGTATTGGATCGCGTGGCTCGCCATCGTCTGGATGCTTGGCGCCGCCGTAATGCTGCTCCGGGCGGGCATCAAAGTCGCCGGCGCGGAAAACCTCCGCCGGTCCTGCCAGCCCCTCAATGACGAACGCGTGCTCGGGCTCGTGGCCGAAGCCCGCCGCGCCGTCGGCTTGGCCCGACAAATTCGCGTGGCCGTCACCGACAAACTCACGTCGCCCGCCGTCGTGGGCGTGATTGTGCCAACGCTGATCCTGCCGCTTTCGCTGTTCACCGCGCTGACACCAGAACAAATCCGGTTCATCTTGTTGCACGAACTGGCGCACATCCGGCGCGGAGATTATTTCGCAAACCTGTTCCAACTCTTTGCCGAGGCGTTGCTATTCTTCAATCCGGCGTTGTGGTGGATCAGTCTGCAAATCCGCCGTGAACGTGAAGCGTGCTGTGACGCGCTCGCCATCGAGTTGAGCGGCGCACCGGCAGACTACGTCCGAACGCTGGTTCGTGTGGCGGAAAACATTCTCCGGCCTGCGACCTCGGCCGCACTGGCGTTTGGCGACGGACAGCGCGAACCCTCCTCGCTCGCTGATCGCGTGCAGCGCGTCCTAGTCCCAGGCTTTCGCCCGGCCTTGCGACTGACCTGGCGCGCTATGCTGGCGTCTTTGCTCGTGGGCGGGATGTTACTGTTCCTGTCGGCTGTCGGTGCGCGGAACGTCGTAGGTGCGGTGACGTCCAACGCGAGGGAAACCGCGCCAAAGCAATCTGGAGATAGAAATTCGACAAACCCAAATCTGCAACCGACCAGCAACCTGGTTGTTCCATCAACGATTGTCTCTCAACGGACGATGTTCGCTTCACAAGCTTGGGGACAGGGGCGCCGGGCGATGTCGAACCGGCTTGAACAAATCAAATTCGACAAAGTGATTTTCCAAAAATTGCCGTTGTTTGAAGTGGTTCGCATTTTGAACGATGAAGCGCGCAAACGCGATCCGGATCGAAAGGGCATCAATTTCATCATTGATCCGAATGTTCCGGGCGGAACGAACCAGATTTCGCTGACCAATTGCCCAACGATCAGCATGGATAAAGAAGTGATTGGGGTCACGCTTCGCGAAACCTTGGACTCAATTGTAAAAGGCGCGTCGGCGAAGATTCATTACTCGATTGAAGATTACGCAGTGATTTTTGGATTGGGCGAGCCGATTGAGCCGCTTTACATGCGTGCTTTCAAAATTGATCTTAATCTGTTTTTTGCCACGTTGGGCGCACCGGACTATGAAAGCCGCACGGACGATTCAAAGGCCGCGGCCGATCCAGCGATTGAAACCCGGCCGAATGGGGCGGCTGGGTTATTGGAACTTTTGCGGAAGCGCCTTCGCAAAGGGGGCGTCGATCTTGACCGCCACGGGGTGGTCACATTTTTGAACGAGCGTTCGGGCACATTGTTGGTCTGGGCGACGATTAAAGACTTGAATCTGATCGAGTCACAACTGGCAGCCTTCTGCTCACCGCCTCCAGGCATAAACATAAAGGTGCAATGGGTGGAGATTTCATCATTACTAACCAACTCGATGTTACGGAAGTTCCAGACAAATGCCCTCCCTCCTGAAATATCCAGAACTCTGAGTCTTTCCGGCATCTTGACTGAAACGCAGATGGCCGAAGTGCGAGAACACATCAATTTCAGAGACGGTTTCGCTCTGTTATCCGAAGGAGATATCACAACACAAAGCGACCGACAGGCGCAGATTCAAACTTTTGAATTAACAACAATCGTAACCGGCATTAACCCGAAGGCTCTTACTTCGCCGGGGGTCAATTCCGAAACTAACACCTTTGAAACTCAAGGCATACCATTCGGCCCAATCCTGGATGTCCTACCAACCGTGAGTGGTGTTGATGCCAAGATTTCGTTGCGCGTCGTTGCCACCCTCAACGAATTCCTTGGCTATGAAAAAGGGAAGTCGAATGTCCCCATCTACGTCAACGGCCATAAGGAGGAGACGACCTTGCCGCTGCCAAAGATTCGGGTTCACCAACTGACCAACGATTGCGTGATCCCGAATGGGCAGACATTGGTCCTCGGTAACCTGCCCACGACCGAAATCGCCAAACAACCCAACGGCGAGTTTTTGACCACGGATGTCACCGGCAACAACACCAATTTCCTGTTCGTCTTCATAACTCCCACGATTGTTGATCCGGCAGGGAATCGGGTAAATCCTATAGAAAAGTCGCTGCCAAGTTCACCCCCCACTTCAAAATAGTGTCCGACTCCGCGCCGGTTATGCCGCTGGGAGCATTCCAGTTTTCGGCAGGGCCGGGCTTTCCATCTCATTAACACCCCGCTTCAGCCGGGTGATAGAGGGCCAGAGAGCGAAGCAACGGTTTCAACCGTTTTCTTTTTGGCGCAGCTGGCCAGTTCCCCGGGCAAGCCGTTGAAATGGCTGGGTGTCTGAACTTCGAGCAAACACCGGGCTGAAGCCCGGTGTTAATGAGAGATCGCAGGAATATAGCGGCGACTGCCGCACGATTTCACCCCACCGCCATGCCGATGAGGAACTCAATGTTGCTGCCGGTTTTCTTGAGTTTGCCGAGCAACAATTCCATCGCTTCCACCGGGGGCACGCCGGTGAGGGCGCGGCGCAACAGCACGATCTTGTTGAGTTCGTCGGGATGGTAGAGCAGCTCCTCTTTGCGCGTGCCCGAACGTTCGACATTGATCGAGGGGAAAATGCGGCGATCCACCAAACCGCGGTCCAGATGGACCTCCATGTTGCCAGTGCCTTTGAACTCTTCAAAGATGACTTCATCCATGCGCGATCCGGTATCCACGAGCGCGGTGGCAATAATGGACAGCGAGCCGCCTTCCTCGATGTTGCGCGCCGCGCCAAAGAAACGCTTGGGCTTGTGCAGCGCGTTGGCATCCACGCCGCCGGAGAGAATTTTTCCGGAGTGTGGCTGCACGGTATTGTAGGCGCGGGCCAGACGGGTGATAGAGTCGAGCAGGATGACGACGTCGCGCTTGTGCTCGATCATGCGCTTGGCCTTCTCGATGACCATTTCCGCGACCTGCACATGGCGCTCCGGCGGTTCATCGAAGGTGGAACTGATTACTTCCGCACCAATACAAGTGCGTTCCATATCGGTGACTTCCTCCGGGCGCTCGTCAATCAGCAGAATGAAAAGATAGGTCTCCGGGTTGTTTTTGAGAATTGCGTTGGCCAGCTTTTGCATCAACACGGTTTTACCCGTGCGCGGCGGCGCGACGATGAGGCCGCGCGAACCTTTGCCGATGGGGCAAACGAGATCAAGCACTCGGGTCGAGAGTTCCTCCTTTGCGGTTTCGAGAATGAAACGTTTGTTCGGAAACAGGGGCGTGAGATTTTCAAACAGCGTCTTGTCCTTGGCTTTGTCCGGCTCTTCACCGTCCACGGCTTCGACTTTCAGCAGCGCGAAGAATTTCTCCTTCTCCTTCGGCGGCCGAATCTGGCCGGCGATCAGATTGCCGGTCTGCAAATCAAAGCGGCGGATTTGCGAAGGCGAAACGTAGATGTCCTCCGGGCAAGGCAGATAGTTGAAACTCTGAGAGCGCAGAAAGCCAAAACCTTCCGGCAAAACTTCCAGCACGCCTTCGGAGAACAGCACCCCGGCCCGCTCGGCGTTTTTCTGCAGAATGTGGAAAATGACTTCGTGCTTGCGCATCGTGCCGAAATTTTCCACGCCCATATCGCGCGCCATCTTGTTCAGATCGCCCATCGGCAAGGCCTGAAGTTTGGCGATGTTCAGGGACGTGACGATGCGATCGCGCTGTTCGCCGTGGCGCGTATCCGGCCGGGCGGGTGACGCCGGCACATCCGCCTCAATGGGCCGGGTCGGTGGCTGCAACGAAGCGGACTCCGCGACACCGGCCGATGTCGGCGGAGGGAGCGGCGCCGGTTCAACGACTTCGGGAGGCGGCAGAGTGGCGGGCGCTTTCGCTCGCGGCGCCCGGGGCTTCTTGGTGATGGCTTTTGACATAGAATGTTTTGGTTAAATTTTCAGATCGGGTGAGACAATTCGATTGGCAACCCCAAACCCTTCCGGGCTTCAACGCCCCACGGTTAAAGCGGTTTAAGATTGGAATAGCAAACGACCGGGGCGTCCCGAGTAATTAAATCCTCAATACGACAAGGAAATCTCGCAGTCAACTCGCCCGAACGTTGGCGCAGTTGCCCTCTGTTGTCAAGACCGTTGATGGAAACCGTTGATGGAAACGCGGCTTGGCATCCAGGATGCCGAAAGACCATACGCGGCAACCTTTGCGTTCAGAATAGTGCGCCGCCTGACACAGCATGGCCGGAGGCTACCGTCATTGATTGTTCGGCGGCACCAGAGCGCTCAGCGGAATCCAAGCATCCACATGGTCACTTTGATGGCCACCCGGGAGTCACCGGTCGCTGCTCAAATTCTTGCCCTACCGCGGGCCGTTTACTCGGTCGCGTCACCGCAGTTTGGCTGGATCGATTTTCCACCTCTACGTGAGACGCCCGATGTTCTTCGGCACGCCACAGATTATTTTCTCCTGTTGCTTTACCATCAGCCAATCGTCGGTTGTCTGCCCTGAGATTGGGCTCGGGCGGGCGCTACGATAACTCGACTGGTTGTGAATCCCCAACATTTCCGCCCGAGCATCGCCAGTGCCCTGCTTCGGAAACTGGACCGCCGTCTGCCCGCGGGGAGCGCCGTTTGTGCCTCCGCCGGCGGCTTGAACGAGCCAGCCATGAGGGTTAATGAGAAGCATGGTTACGAAACAGCCTCGAGACGGTTTTCGCCAGAGAGTATCGCGATCCGACCAGTAGATAAAACAGTGGCTGGCAACCGTGGGCAGGGAAAGTCACAGCCCAATGCAGCTTAACCGGAGGACCGGAGGAAATCTGATTGGTTGGACTCAGTTTTTCCTCTACTGCCCCGCATAATACTCATCCACCCGCGGCCCGACATCTCGGTAGCTGCTGTCCACCTCGTAGATGAGTTTCAATTGCTCGAATGCCTCCGACTTGCTGTTCATGTTCTCCAGCACGGCGGCGAGGTTGTAGATCAAATCCTTCTTCTCGTCGTCGAACACAACCTTTTCCTTGATGGCATTTTGCAGGGTTTTGGCCGCGAGGTCGAACATCTTCCGCTTGGCAAAACATTGCGCGAGATATTTCATTGCCGCGAGGCGCTTGTGCGGATTGCCCTGCGCCTTCTGAAATTCCTGAATGGCTTCCCCAATCTTACCCGTCTGGAAATAAAGCACACCCATTTCGTACCGGATGGCCATGTCCGTCGGATAGTTCGCCACGCGCTTCTGACATTCCGCGACTTGGAATGCGAGCTTCTCCGTTTGCATCAGCGCGGAGCGCTCGGCGTGATCGGGCGCGGCCACGTCGAGTTGCTCCTCCTCGTGCTCAAACCGGCGGACGGTGGTCTCGGCGATGGCGCGGTCAAGCGCGGCGTCCGCGCCTTGGTCGCTGGCCTTGAGCCGCGCGTAGTAACTCAGCGCGCGCTCGAACTGTTTTTTCTGCGTGTACAGCTCCGCAAGCGAGCGCAGGAGTTTGGGCTGGTTCGGTTCTTTCTGGAGGCGCGCTTCATATTCCGCAATCAGGCGCTCGGCCGTATCTTCGGTTTTCTGCGTGCGCTGTTCCTGCTCCAACTCGACCGCCTCCTTCTCATTTCGCAGAATGTCGCGATACGAACCGTCACCCTTGGCCAGCTCGTTATAGCCGCCTTCGGCCAGAGTGCGTCGCGCCGAAATATTCTTCAGAGCTTGCGCCAGGTCCGCATCGCCGGGGAACAGGCGCAGCGGTTCGTCCAAAACCTGCTCGGCGCGTTTCACGTTGCCAATATCCGCGAGCGCATTGGCCAACTGGATCACCACCCCCTTGTCCTTGGGCGAATTTTTAACGAGCACTTCCAGCGACATGACGATCGTTTGCGGTAGTTCCAACGCCGTCGCCGCCTCGGCGATCACCCGGTGCGCGCCGGAATTGGTCGGGTCGGAATCCAAAACCTGCTCCGCGATGGCCAGGGCTTCCGCCGGATTTTTGCTCAACGCCATTTGCGCCTTGGCCACCTGCGGTGCCGACCCGGCACTGCTAAACACCTTCTTAAAGAAACCGCCTCCACCGCCCTTGGCGTCAGCCTTGCCCATCTGCGCTTTTCGCAGCGCCTTGCGACAGTCAACCACCGCCGGTTCCCGCGCGAGCACCTGGTGAAAGAGGTTGATCGCGTAATCGAAGTTTTCCCGGGCGAGCGCGTCATTGCCCTTGGTGAAGAGCGGCCGCAGGTCGCGCGGAATTTCATTCACACTTTTTTCTGGCATGGCGAAGCAATGTAAGCCGAGCGCGGTGGAAAAAGCCAATCCAATTCACCGGCTGACGCCAACGAGTAAGCCCTCGATCCCCTTCCCCAAATTGGACTTGGCGCCTTCATCGCTTACAGCATTTGACTGCCAGCTTCGCATGCCTACGCTACCCGCGTGTCATTGCTTCGAGTGGAACTAAGCGCCGGCAGCCTGCACCTGCCGGAACTTGGCCTGTGGCTCGACGCGCACCGGGCACAAGCCGGCGCGGAAAGAGTTTTCGTCAGCCATGCCCACAGCGATCACATCGCCGCGCATCGCGAGGTGTTGCTCACTGCGCCGACTGCGGCCCTTATGCGGACCCGGATCCGCGGCCAACGCCTGGAACACATCCTGGAATTCAACCAACCGAAGTCCCTTGCAAATGCTGAGACCGACTTCCGCCTCACGTTGTTACCCGCCGGCCATATCCTTGGCAGTGCGATGTCGTTGATCGAAGCGGGCGAGCAACGTTTGCTCTACACCGGTGACTTCAAACTGAATGCTGGCTTGGCCGCCGAACCATGCGACCCACGACCCGCGGATGTGCTCATCATGGAAACCACTTTTGGTTGTCCAAGATATCGCTTCCCGCCCGCCGCAGAAGTCATGGCTGACATCATTCAATTCTGCCGCGCAGCCTTGGCCGGCGGGGAGACGCCCCTGCTGCTGGGTTATTCCCTGGGCAAGAGCCAGGAACTGCTGCGCGGTCTGACAGGCGCTGGGCTACCGATCATGTTGCCCGGCCCGGCGCACAAACTCGCAAAAATCTACGAGCAATTCGGCCATACGTTTCCGCCATACGAACTTTTCGACGCGGAGACCTTGCGCGGCAAGGTTCTGATCTGCCCACCCAACACCATCCGCTCCGCCGCCTTTCAAAGTCTCGGCCAACTGCGCACAGCAATGATAACCGGCTGGGCGTTGGATTCGAGCTGCCGCTTCCGCTCAGGCACGGACGCGGCGTTTCCATTGAGCGACCATGCGGATTTTGCGGAGCTGATCGAAATGGTGGAACGCGTGCAGCCGAAGAAAATCTACACGGTTCATGGCTTCACGACGGAATTCGCCGCAACCTTGCGCGACCGGGGCTGGGACGCGCAGGCGCTCGGTCGCCAGGAACAATTGTCGTTCAAGCTGGCATCTTAAAGTGTGTCCTGCGGCTTAAATCGCGAAATCGTTGTATTCCGGCTTCACCACTTCCAGCGGCGGGAACAACATGCCCGCCGCCACGGTCGCGTTCGTACCCTGCTCGATGAGAATGAAGGAGCCGGTCAATCGATTCGCCTTGTAGCCATCGAACACCAGCGGCTTCGAGGTTCTCATGCGGATTTCGCCCAAGTCGTTTAACGCAAGCTCGCCCGGCGTGGGTTCGGCATCAAAAGTGTTAATGTTCACCCGGCTTTCCAGGCTCGTCACAATTGCCTGCACGGTTTGCGTGGTGTGCTTGAGGAAAAACTTCTTGCCCGGCTGCAAGGGTCGCGGGTGCATCCAGGAAATACGCGCGTGCAGTTCGCTATGCATGCCCGGCAGATTCTCGAGGCCCACGATCATGTCGCCGCGGCTGATGTCGAGATCGTGCTCCAGTACGAGGGTCACGGATTGAGGGCAAAACGCTTGTGGCAACGAACCGTCGAGCGTCCAGATTTCCTTCACCGTGCTTTTGAGGCCGCTGGGCAGAACCATGACTTTCTGCCTCACCTTTACGACGCCGCCGGCCAGTTGCCCGCTCAAGCCCCGAAAGTCATGCAGTCTCTTGTCCGTCGGATTGTTCGGGCGATTCACCCATTGCACGGGAAACCGCAACGCACTCAAATTCCAATCGCTCGCGATATGGACGTTCTCGAGATGACCGAGCAAGGTCGGGCCCTCGTACCACGGCGTATGTTTGGAGGCGTCCACAACGTTGTCGCCGTTGAGGGCGCTCAAGGGAATAAACTTTACGTCCTTAAACACGTCGAGGAGCGGCAAAAAATCCTCGAACTGATCGCGGATTTCCAAGAAACGATCGCGATTCCAATCCACCAAATCCATTTTGTTCACCGCGATGACGAGGTGCGGAATCCCGAGCATGGCGGCGATGAAGGTATGCCGGCGGCTTTGCTCGATCACGCCCTGACGGGCGTCCACGAGCACGACGGCCAGGTTCGCGGTGGAC
>JANOHH010000873.1:0-6571 GCA_031406395.1 Verrucomicrobiota bacterium
GTTGCGCCTGTAGCTCAGTTGGATAGAGCATCTGCCTTCTAAGCAGAGGGTCGTGGGTTCGAGTCCCGCCAGGCGCACCAGGTCATTTACGGTTTTTGATTTACAAATTTTAGAGTCCTGCGCCGTGCTCAATCTTGAACAACTCGCCGAACTGCTGGACAAAAACCGCGCCGCTGCTTCCGGGCGCGTGAAGGAATTCTCCATCGGTGGCAAACCCTTCGCTTTCAACTCCCAGCCGGCCATCATGGGCGTGCTCAATCTCTCGTCCGATTCGTGGTATCGCGAGAGTGTCTGCCTGACGACCGAAACTGCGGTGCAGCGCGGCAAGATTTTGCACGCACAAGGCGCGAACATCGTGGACGTGGGTGCGGAGTCCACGCTCGCGTCGGCGGTGAGGGTGGATGACGCGGGCCAAAACTTCAAACTACTCCCGGTGGTGAGCGCATTGCGGGCCGCCGGCGTTTTGGTTTCCGTGGAGACCTATCAGCCCGCAGTCACCCGCGCGTGTCTTGAAGCGGGGGCCAATGTTTTGAACCTCACTGGCACGGATCGCAGCGACGAATTATTCCGTCTGGTGGCAGCGCACGATGCGGCGGTGATCATTTGTTACGTGCAGGGAAATAATGTCCGCGAGGTGGGCGATTTTGATCTCGCCACGGATCCCATTGCGATGATGTACGAAGACTTCGCCCGGCAGATTGAACTCGCGCAGAAAAATGGCGTGGAACGCATCCTTTTGGATCCCGGCCTCGGGTTCTACTATCGGAACTTGCAGGACAGCGCCGTCCGTGTGCGGCATCAAATGAGCGTTTTCTTGAACACCTTCCGCCTGCGCCCATTGGGCTTCCCGATTTGTCACGCGCTGCCCCATGCGTTCGAATTTTTCGGCGAGGAAGTCCGGTGCGCCGAACCATTCTTCGCTGTCCTGGCGGCGTTGGGCAAAACCGATCTGTTCCGCACGCACGAGGTGCCGCGGATCAAGGCGGTGCTGGATACGATGAAAGTATTTTGAGGGGAGCTGCCGGCACTCGGTTGGTTCAACCGTGTTTCACGAGGAACACGCCCTCCTCGCCTGACTGCGTGATCCACTCCGCTTCAACTTTTAGTCCGCCCCCTGCCAGGGCGAGGCGGACGCGCTCGGGCGTGTACCGGTACGAAAAGAAAAGTTGCACCACGTCGCCAACGGAGAAAGCAAACGGTTCGCTCTCGACCCGGATCTGGCGCACGCGGGCGAAGTGAAACTGGGCCACAACCTTCTTTAGTCCACTGCCCGCGGATTCCTCCGCAATGCCAAACCGCAAGTCACCATCGCTGCGCTCCACACCCAGATCCAGTAGAAAGGTCATCAGCCAGTCGCGCGTCAGGGCGTTGTCGTATTGGGGTAGGATGGCTTGGACGCCCGCGGCATAGGCCGTGCCCGGAGCGAGGTTCGCGCTGAACAGGAGCGAATCCTGCGGGCGAATGAGCGCCGCGAGTTTGGGCAGGATTGTGCCTGGCTCGAAGTTGGGGATCATCCCGAAGAAAGTGATGAGCCGCGGGTGCCGGGGTAAACCCTTTGATGCCATAACTTCCGGCAAATCATCCGCGGTCGCCAGATCGCAAACGAGCGGAAAACACTTTTCCGCCGGCACCGCCCCGAGCGCGACCTGCCGAGCGACGAGCGTCATCGCCACGGCGACATCGCAGGGCGTGTAGCTGACATCCTTGCCGGTCGAGCACAGCAATTTCAGCAGCCGCGTGTCCTTTTGTCCGCCACCACAGCCGAGGCCGAGGACGTGGATTGTCTCACTCTTGATGGTTGCGACGGCGCCGGCAAAGGCGCGGTCGTAAGTCGCAGTGCAATCGCCGTCGTTGCGGGAGGGTGAGTGGGACTGGTGTAAAGCCAGCCACTGGTTCGTCTGCTTGACGGAATCGTAATGGAACTTGTGGTTTACCTTCCGGGTCCGGAGGGATACCAGCAGGTCGCGTCGGACATTTTCCGGGAATTGGCTGGCATGAATGGTGACATGGGCGGCGGAGGGCATAGTTGGAATTTGGGTGCTAAAATTCAAACGCTTCGTTTAGCTTCCCGCACTGCGAACAGCGCGAGCGATCCACGTCCGGGTCATCGGTGTAAACCAGGCCGCACTTTTCGCAGCGAAAGATGCGGTCTTCGTTCGCGGCTGGGCGAAAACGGCGCCGCCGTGTCTCCGAGTAAATCGTCACCGCACCCAACGCTGCCAGCAGCAGCGTCACGTAGGCAAAGAGGAGGGAGGGGATAGACATGGGCCGGGTTAAGTCATTAATGAGTGATTGGGCTGAAGCAAGCCGCTCATGGCCCGACCGGGATGGAGTTCGTCTGGGGCACGGTGTGCCATTCAAAAATCAGCGTGCCAGGGGTCAGTTGGGCGCGGTTGCCGGGGAGTGGCGCGAAGCGGGCGGTGCGTGCGAGTTTGATTGCCAGTTGATCGGCTTCCTTGGATCCGCTGCCGGGCAACAGCAGCGCGGGGGACAGGATTTGTCCGTTGGCGTCAACCCACACCTGCACGACGCTGTTCGTCAACAAATCCGCTGCCGGCCAGGAGGGCAAGGCGGCGGGCGCATTGAGCCATGGGCGGTGCGTGATTTCGCCGCCGAGGCTGGGGACGGAGCGTCGGGCCGTGATGAACGTCCGGTCGAGCGGCGGCAGTAAAGTTGGTTCTGGCGGGGGCAGAATTTCGCCCTCCAGCCGTGGGAAGCCTTTCGGCGCCAAGTGCTGTTGGAAGGTCGCGCCCAATTGATCACCCGACAGAGCAAGCAATCGTGGGGGTTCGGTCCAGTGGAACGGTGCGAACTCGATTTGCGGTCGACGCAGCCACGCCGTGCCCGCAAAACCATTCGGATGCGGCAGGGCAAACAGGGTCGGGTCGTCGAGTTGTTCGCGTTCGCTCCGGTGCGTGGTGAATTGCAGCGCCGGGAGGTTCACGATGGCGCGCGCCACGATTGGCGTGCGATCGCCGAAAGCGAAGATGAATCCGATATGGGCGGCAAAGGCTATTCCAATGAACAACGCCCAGCGCTGCCACGTCCAGGCGCGTTCGGTGGGGGCGGTCGGCGCTGCATTCATGGTCGGGCCGGGCCCGTCACGGCGCGCGGCAAGGTGGCGAGGAGAGCGTCATGAATGCCAGCGTCGCGGGCCAGCAAGGTCAGTCGCACGAGGTTTTCCTGCCGGACGGCCTTGTCCGCTTGGATGACGAGCGTGAGCGGTTCCGCGGATTGTGTGGCGGCGCTGGTGAGTTCAGCTTTCAAAGCTGCTTCCCCAATAACTTGATTGTCGAAATAATAGCGACCGCTCTCATCCATGGCCACGGTCACGGTCGGTTGGTCCGTGCCGGGCAGATTATCGGCCGCTGGCAGGCTGATCTTAACCCCGGGCGTGTAGCGGCGGGTGCCGAGCAGGAGCAGGAGCACCATCAGGAAAAACACCGCGGCGTACGCTGTCACGTCGAACGGCGTGCGCGGGAGCCGGGCCCGACGACGAAATTTCATGCGGACTTGGCGCGGCCGTTTTCCGTGACGATGCCTACGATTTCATTCGCGGCGCGTCCCATGTCGGAAACGATGTTATTCACACGGCTGACGAGGTAGTTGTAGCCCGCATGCAGGGGAATCGCCACGGCCAAGCCGGCCGCACAACAAATCAATGCCTGCCCGATGCCCTCGTTCAACTTGCCACCATGGGCGTAAAGTCCCGCGGCTTCCAGGTTCGTGAACGCCTTGATAAAACCCAGCACCGTGCCGAGCAGGCCGAGCAGCGGCGCGAGTTGCGCGATGGTGGCCAGCAGATCGAGTCGTTCCTCCAGTCGCGGCACCTCGGTCAGCCCGGCTTCTTCGAGTGACTCCCGAACGCGCTCGCGGCCATGGTCGCGATTCAAAATGGCGGTCTTGACCAGGCGCGAGACGGGGCCGGGAGTGGCGTCGCAGATGGAGATGGCCTCGACGATGTTGTCGCGCTTGATAACGGTGCGCAAGCCGTTGAGGAATTCCGTGGAGTTGATCTGCGCCCGGTGACAGTGCAGGGCGCGCTCGATGAACACAACGATTCCGGCTGCGCCCGCGAAAAAGATGATCCAGAGAATCTCGCCGCCGCTGACCAGTAAATTCGGCATGGCGGAGTTATAGGGATTCGAGTTCCGAGTTCCAAGTTCCAAGTTTAAGGCATTTTACTCCTCCACCGGCACGACCAGCTTCACCATGATGTAGTCTTTGCGCTCGGGCGTGTTCTTGCCCAGGTGAGAGCCTGATTGAAAACTACGAGCGGTGCTGCGGCGAGGGATTTTGGGTGTGGGCAAGTCGGCGAAGGAGAGGCATCCCCAAAGCGGGCTGTGACGACTGAGCCAACGCCGCTCACAGCCAAAAGACCCGCCGCCCGAAGGGTTGTTGACCAAAAAGCCGCCTGGCTTCGTTGCTCCTAAGTAGAAGACCCACAAGGGGTATTGTCCCAAGTCGCGCCTCGCCATCCAGCCCTTTGCTCAACAACAGCATCACTCGTAGTTTTCAATCAGGCTCTGAAAGTTGAAAATCGGGCCGGACTCGGCGCGCGGCGCGTATTCCACTTTGCTCAGGCGCATCTCCTTGCCGATGAATTGCGCGAATTCCTTCGGGCTGATTTCGCCCGATTTTACAGTGCTACGATACTTTACAAATGGTCCGTCCAAATGTCCAAACGCATACTGCCCCAGCATGATTGCCAGACCTTTTTGGCTCGACCGCATACAGGCCGTGTGCTGATTTTGAAGCGTCGCGCTATCGGAAGCTTCCGGAGCCGGGCTGCGTTGCGTTTGACCGTCGCCAACCGACACATAGAGCAGCGAGTATGATCACCCCCCAACCAATACAGATGATCGCAACCATTTTTTTGGCGACGAGCGTGAACATTAAAAAATCAATCGTGCCCGTTTGCCAGAACACCCATTCGCCGGCAACTGTCGTGGCGAGCAACTGATTGCCGGTCTGCAAAACAACAATGCCGTCACCGGTCGAGGGGTTCAGACGCACGGTCGCGTTGATGGCTGGCTGCCGCTTGCCGTCGTGGCCGATGATGAAGTCTCCGGCGCCATTGGGAGCATAGAGCATGGTGCCAAGGCCCCAAATATCAGCCCCCATCTGCGACGCACGCGGTTGCCGCATGAGTTCTAATTTGTTGGGCTTCAGCACGCCCCGCCCGGCTGGCTCTCCATTGGAACCCGTCAGGTGGGCTTGAATCAACCGGGTCATATCCGACGCCGTTGTGTAAAAAGATGCTGCCGCAAGTGCCGTGAATCGGCGGTGAGTCGCTGCTTTCCCATCCGGGTCGTATAATGTTGCAACATTCGAAATCCTGGCCGGATCAACCGCAAAGGTGGAGCGGTTCATGCCGAGCGGCTGAAAAACCGCGCGCTGCATATACGACTCGAAGGTCTCCCCGCTGGTCTCTTCGATCACCAATTGTAAAAGTGTGTAACCCCCGCCGGAGTATCGCCATTTCGTTCCCGGCGCAAATCCCACTCGCACTCGGCCATCTGCCGTTGGAGACGCGTCGGCGGCGCGCGTGAGAGACGCCTCGAGCGACTGCACTTCCGCGCCCGGTGGAAAGCCGGCGTAACCGAGGCTATCCGTCAGCCCGGCCGTGTGGCTCAACAGCCGGCGGACAGTGACCTTGCTGTTATCGAATTCACTTTCGGGTAAGGTCCAGCGCGTCAGGTAGGTTGCGACCGGTGCGTCGAGGTCGAGCTTGCCCGCTTCCACCAACGTCATGACGCCCCAGGCGGTAATCCATTTACTGAGCGAGGCGACTTGGAACAACGTTTCGCTGTCAACCGGTTCCCCTGCGGAGACGAAATACTCATCGTAAAGCTCTCCCTTCTTGATCAGTCGAAATGCCGCGCTCCCCCGATAGTTCGCGGCAATTGCGTTCGTGGCCGAGCTCATAAACGCAGCCGCATTCCCGGCTGGGGCATACGACTTGCGTCCCCATCCATACAATGTCCCGATGGACACCAATGCCGCCCACAACACCAGCCCGACAACGCCGACCAGAACCGGAAGTAGGAACGAACGAATCGCGAGTCTCACCCCCGGCTTCTTGAACTTTTTCATCGCATTTAGTGGTTCGTGGCATTAAATCAATTGCGCTATTCCTCCACCGGCACGACCAGCTTGTCCATGATGTAGTCTTTGCGCTCGGGCGTGTTCTTGCCCATGTAGAAATTAAAGATCGGGCCGGACTCGGCGCGCGGCGCGTATTCCACTTTGCTCAAGCGCATTTCCTTGCCGATGAATTGCGCGAATTCTTTGGGGCTAATTTCACCCAACCCTTTGAACCGCGTGATCTCGGGCTTGCCGCCCAGCTTTGTTGACGCCGCGTCCCGTTCCGCTTCGCTGTAGCAATAGATCGTTTCGGCTTTGTTGCGTACGCGGAAGAGCGGCGTCTCCAACACATACACGTGGCCGTCGTGGACCAGTTGCTCAAAGAACCGGAAGAAATACGTGATCATCAAATTGCGGATGTGCATGCCGTCCACGTCCGCGTCGGTGGCGAGGATGACCTTGTCGTAACGCAAGCCCTCCGTGT
>JANOHH010000926.1:0-3304 GCA_031406395.1 Verrucomicrobiota bacterium
CTGCAACCGCTCGGATGCATGAAGTCCTCGGCTCCAGCGCCAGCTCGTCCTCGAAAGCGCAGTCTTTGGTGGCAGTCTTTCCGCAACTACCCGCCGCCGCGCAGCCCGCAGCGGCACATCATATCGTCAATCTCCTCCCCGACCGCGCTTACCCTTCCTTCGCCACCCAACTCACCAACGCCAATGCATCCGCCGAAGTACGCGCAGCCATTTACGCGGATTTGCTCCAGCGGCCGAACGCGCTCAAGCTCCCGTGGCTGTTGGCCGTAGCGCGTTCGCCCGGAATCGGTCAGGCGACCGAGGCGGCGGCGTTGCTCCAAGCCACGTTGCGGGAAAATCACGGCACCAACTGGGATGCCTGGTCGGAGCGGATGGGCGTGTGGCTCCAAGCCCATCCGGACGAATCCCAAGCGAATGTCCGAAACTAAAAATGTTTACCGCGGGCCCGGCCTCTGGCTATTGTGCGCGCGCAAATTTTAACATCCACCAGAGCCAAGTAAAATGAACGAAAAAGTCCAATACCTCGACCTCCCGGCGCAAATTCGCCCGCTGCGGAAGGAAATTGACGCTGCCATCGCCCGCAACCTTGACGCCTGCTCCTTCTGTCTCGGACCTGACGTGGTTCAATTTGAGAAGGACTTCGCGAAGTTTTGCGGGGCGGAACATTGCATCGCCTTTAACAGCGGCACTTCCGCCCTGCACGTCGCGCTGATGTTGCTCGACGTCGGTGCGGGCGATGAAGTCATCAGCACCCCGCACACGTTCGTGGCCACGAGCTGGGCCATTTCGTATGTCAACGCCAAGCCTGTCTACGTGGACATTGACGACGCCACGTTCAACCTGGACCCGAAGCTTGTCGAAAAGGCCATCACGCAGCGCACCAAGGTCATCATGCCGGTGCATCTCTACGGCCATCCGTTTGACCTCGACCCCATCCTCGCCATCGCGAAGCAGCACAACCTGGCCGTGGTCGAGGATTCCGCGCAAGCCCACGGCGCGAAGTACAAAGGCAAAACCATCGGTACGTTTGGCGCCCTTTCCTGCTTCAGCTTTTATCCCGGCAAGAACCTGGGCGCCGCCGGCGAAGGCGGGGCGCTGGTGACCAACAACGCCGAGTTCGCCAAACGTGCCCGCTCGTTGCGCGAACACGGCTCCAGCGTGCGCTATTACCACGACGAAGTCGGCTTCAACTACCGCATGGAAGGTATCCAGGGCGCCGTGCTCGGCGTAAAGCTGCCGCATTTGAATAGTTGGACCGCCGGCCGTCAGCGCGTCGCCCAACGTTACGCCGAACTGCTCAAAGACACGCCGCTGCAATTGCCGCAACAGGCAAGCTGGGCCGAAAGCGTCTGGCATCTCTACGTCGTGCGCCATCCGAAACGCGACGATCTCAAGAAGCATCTCGAAGCCAACGGTGTCGGCTGCGCGCTGCATTACCCGTTGCCACTGCACCTGCAAAAGTGCTATGCGAACTTGGGCTACAAAGAAGGCGCGTTCCCGGTTTCCGAAAAAGCCGCGCGCGAATGTCTCAGCCTGCCGATTTATCCAGAATTGAGCGATGCTCACATCCAGCGCGTTGCTTCCGTGATCAAGGATTTCTTCGCGAAGTAAGCCGTCTGCCAGCCAGCAATGGCCCTGCCTCCCGACAAATGGCGGGCGGGGCTTGTTATTTTCTCCTGTTCCCCGGCCCTGAATTTCGGGAAGATGGCGCGGAAGAAAAACCTGATTTCGAGACTGAACATTCATGAAGGCCGCCAAACCCAAGGACACCCCCACGAGCCGTTGGCTCTCCTACCGACCGGAGATCAAAGTTGTGGATTGCACGATCCGCGACGGCGGACTGATGAACAACCACCACTTCGACGACAACATCGTCAAGGTGGTCTATGACACCTGTGTCGCCGCGGGCATTGATTACATGGAACTGGGTTACAAAGCCTCGCGCAAAGGCATCAAGCAGGGCGAACATGGCTGCTGGAGGTATTGCCTCGAGGAGGATATGCGCCGCATCGTGGGCGACAATCCGACGGACCTGAAGCTGACCGTCATGGCCGACGCCGAGCGTTGTGATTATCACGAGGACATCCCGCCCAAAAAGGAATCCGTGGTGGACATGATCCGGGTTGCCACCTACATCACCCAAATCCCGACCGCGCTGGACATGGTCAAGGACGCGCACGACAAAGGCTACGAAACCACGCTCAATCTAATGGCCGCCTCGACGGTGCCGGATCGCGAGCTGGACGAAGGCCTGGAAATGCTCGCCACTTCAGAGGCTGGCGCGATTTACGTCGTGGACAGCTTCGGCGCTCTCTACAGCGAGCAGGTGCATTTTCTCGTGAAGAAATACATGGGCTATTGCAATGCCTCCCGCAAGGAAGTAGGCGTTCACATGCATAACAATACGCAACTGGCCTATGCCAACACCATCGAAGGCATCATCGAAGGCGCCAATTTTCTCGATGCCACGATGGCCGGCCTGGGCCGCGGCGCGGGCAACTGCCCGATGGAATTGTTGCTGAGTTTCCTACACAACCCCAAATACAATCTCCGGCCGGTGCTGGATTGCGTGCAAAATCATATCGAACCGATGCGCGCCAAACTTCTCTGGGGCTACGACTTGCCCTACCTGCTCACGGGCATGTTGAACCAACACCCGCGCACGGCCATCAAGTTCAAGGAAGCCGAACTGAAAGGGGTCAAGGGCGACATTCTCGACTTCTACGACACGGTCACCGGACAAGAATGAAATGAGGTCGGCAATATCAAGATCGCCTTGATTGCCTCATCGAGCCGGAAAGCGAGGTGGCGGTTCGCTCGGCCGATCTCGAAGTTAGTAGTTTCATGGCTTCGGCCATACGCTGACCCGCCCCGCGACATCCGCAGCCACGGCAGGTCATCTCGTGGCTCCGGGATTCTGCTCGCAACACCAACACTGCCCGGCTATTCGTCCGGCCAGGGACGCAATGGGTTGGCAACCCCAATCCGGGACGCGGCATTTTTCGGCCAAATCCGGGGGTTGGTGCTCATGCAGTCCGCCGCCACATATGGAAATGCGGGCCGACATCGGGAACTTCGAATTCGGCGCCGAGGATTTCCCAGCCAAGCTTGCGATAAAACTCCACCGCCGAAGTTCGCGCGTTGCACCAGATCATTGACTTTCCGCTCGCCAACGCAAACGCGACACACGCCGCCACGAGCGCGCGACCGAAGCCCGCGCCCCGCATAGCCGGCGCGGTGGCCATGCCACGCAGTTGCAGCGCGCTCACGCCGGGATGCTCCGGCATTTCGGCGAGGAAGAGCG
>JANOHH010000932.1:0-2839 GCA_031406395.1 Verrucomicrobiota bacterium
GTCGGCACCATTTACTTTACCACCTCCGGCACGAGTAGCCCCGGATGGGTGAGTACCATCGCGAATTCGACGTTCACGAAGCGAAATGCGGTGTTGGTCGTGCCGAGCGGCGCGGTGACGATGCGGTGCGGCCTGGTTTCCGGCGGAGATCCAGCCATCACCGGAGTAATGGTGATTGATGACTTGTCGGTGGCCCGCGTGGCGAGGCTGCTGCCAGGCAACTTTTGGGTGAACCCGACTTTCGAGAGCGGCGCCAACCTCGATCAGACTAACGGCACTCCCGCAAATTGGACGCGCGGCGGCGGTGACCCGACAATCTGTCAGGTGACCACCAATAACGCTGTGAGCTCAAGTCATTCGTTGGCCGTCATCGATAACAACATAAACACTAGCACCGGTTACGGCGAGTGGCGCTCCGACGTCAACCTCCTCGGCATTGCCAGCCCCGGCGAGCTGTTGGATATCCAGTGGTTCGAAATGTACACCAACAAATTTTCCAGTACCTTTATGCGCTTAACCGTGCAATTCTTTAACGCCAGCAGCGGCAGCGTTGGCACAACCGACTTTACCACCACCGGCAATAGTAGTGCCGGATGGGTGAGTACCATTGCAAATTCGACATTTACGAAACGGAATGGGCAGTTAATTGTGCCAGCCGGCGCGGTGAGGATGCGCTGTGCCCTAGCGTCGGGCGGTTTTCCGGGCACCACCGGGGTAATGGTCATTGACGACTTATCCGTGGCGCGCGTGCCCGTGCCCGGCAACTTCTGGGTGAACTCAACTTTCGAGCTCGGCCTTGACCTCGACCAAACCCATGGCACCCCCGCCAATTGGACTCGCGGCGGCGGGGACGTAACCATTGATCAGGTGACCACCAGCAACTCTGTCAGTTTAAGTCATTCGCTAACTGTCATGGATAACAATGCTGACGTTGCCGACGGTTACGGCGAGTGGTACTCCGATGTCACTCTGATCGGCAACGCCACCAACGGCCAGGCATTGAACATTGGGTGGTTTGAAATGTACAACGTCAGTGAAGGGACTCAACATGAGATGCGCTTGACTGCGCAGTTCTTTAACGCAATCAACGACCTCGTCGGAGAAACCCACTTTGTCACCGTCGGCACGAATAGCGCCGGCTGGGTGAGCACCATTGCGAATTCGACCTTCACGCGGCGGAATGGATCGTTGTTGGTGCCGATCGGCGCGGTGAGGTTGCGCTTTGCCCTGGTCTCCGGCGGCTCCGGTGAACCCACTGGAGTCATGGTCATCGACGACCTGACAGTGGCCCTCGATTCAGCAGCGGCAGCAATCCCCCCGACCGTCCTAGCCGGGAACTTTTTCCCGAACCCGACGTTTGAGGTGGGATCTCTGTTGGATGATCCCGCGGCCGCGTCTCCGGCGGGTTGGACCCGCGGCGGCAATGATGCCACGATTGATCAGGTTACCACGAGTAACTCCGTCAGCCCCACCCACTCGCTCTCCTTGGTTGATAATTCCAACAATTACGGCGAATGGTATCAGTACCTGACCTTGCCCGCAGCGGCGACAAACGAAAACGACGTGCTCGACGTGCAATTCTTCCGGCTCTACGACACGACCAACGGCTCCATGCGCTTGACCTTTGGATTCCGCAGTGCCGGGGGCGTTAATGTTGGGACGGAAAGCAATTTCGAGATAGGGGGCCAAAGCCCCGGCTGGGTGGGCAGCGTCGCCGCCTCCCCCTTCGAGCGGGTATCAGGCCGCTTCCTCGTGCCCGCAGGCGCCGGGCAACTTTCGGTTAAATTCGCCTCCGGCGGTTCCGGGAGCGTGACGGGGACCATGGCGATTGATGACCTGTCAGTGCGGCTCAGCAAGCCGGTCATCACCAGTATTACAGTCGATAGCAGCGGCAGAACCATCACTTGGTTCAGCATGCCCAGTAAGTTCTATACGGTGCAATTCGCCAGTACTCTGGGTTCGCCCAGTGTCTGGACGGATCTCGTCACAGATCTGGCGGGCGACCTTTCACTCTCGAATTCGTATCTGGATACGATTACCCATGCTGGCAACACCGGATTCTACCGCGTCAAACAGCAGTAACGACTAGACTCACCTCTTCCGGTGATCTGGGAAAATACTCCAAGGGTGAGACAAAAAGCCGGGTGGTCGGCGCTGAGTTAACTCGTGAAACGTTCTTCCTTCCTTCTGCGCATCCTGCCATTCGTTGCCTGGTTGGTGACGATGGCGGGCGCACGAAATGCGGGCGCGGTTGAGGTGACCTCGGGATCCAGAATCCCGCGTGTTGCGGTAATGCCAAACCTCCCTCAGCCGTTTGCGATGCGCGATTGGTCCCAAGTCACCCGTGACTACCTCGACCTTGTGTTCGACTTCGAGCAGCGTGGCGAACATCTGCCGCTCGTCGGTTGGCTCGACGCGGGCCGCACGATGGTTTCGTTCCCGTCTTATGTCGGTGGCCCGAAGGATCCGGAGGCCGTCAACTATCTGGCGGCGGTCATCAGTGGTTCATTGGTCGGATTGGACATGCGGAATTATCGCGGTCAGGACTGGGTGACGTTGGGCACGAATTTCTTCAACGCGGAAGAGGGGGTTTACGTGAACCGCCTGCGTGGCGGCACGGGGGGCTCATTTTGGTATGACGTTTTTCCCAACGTGCTCTTCTACCAGCTCAACGACCTGTATCCGGGCGATGCTGCACGCGACGAGCAGGCGCGTTCGGTGGCGCAGAAATGGCATGAAGCATGTGTGGCCTTGGGTGGCAAAACCGACCCGCTTGCGCTGCCCAACTTCGATCATACCGGATTGAATCTTAAAACCATGAAGCCGGTGGAGATGGGAC
>JANOHH010000942.1:0-3161 GCA_031406395.1 Verrucomicrobiota bacterium
GACGCTCGCTGAGAAGATAACGGATCCACCACGACCACGTCCCCGTTCGCATCGGCCGTGGCCAGGCTTAAGGTTTGCCAGATGCTGCTGTTAGGGGTGTCAGCGTATTCCACCTGGCAAACCGTTCCGGGCGCGGCGCGCAAGGCAAGGCGGAAATCACCGGTGGCCAGCCGGGTAATCCGCACCGGCGACATGACCGGCAGCGTGAGCAGCAACGGGTTCGACGGCACGCTCTCATTGCCAGCGGCGTTGTACGAAACGGCGTAAAACTGGTAATTGCTGTTGGCCAGCAAGTCGAACAGCGTGACCGTAAGATTGGTGCCGACGTTGATGTAGTTGGTGACCGGTTGAGTGGTCAGGCCGTAATAAATTCCGTAGCCTCCTACAGATTGGTCATTGGCGGGGTCCCACGCCAGAGTTACCGGCGCGGATTTCAAAGGCCCGGTCCCTCCCGCATGGGTGTGGGCAAGGGGCCAGAGAACCAAAACCAAGATTACGGCAAGAAAATTGCCAGGCTGGGATGAAACAACTTTTAGCATTTCGGAAACGACTTCTCAGAACAATCGAACCCAACGTCCAAAACTGATTGGAGGGGGATTCGATCTCGCACCCAACGCGCTTAGCAGTGGCGGTGCCACAGGTGCCCCCAAGGATCGCAAGAAAACGCCCTCGCGCCCGGCGCCCAACCATTCGCTCCGAAAAATGGCAGCCGGAGATTCTGGAAAACCTGTACCAAGGCAAGGAGTTGGGCGCGGTAGTTTCACGCGTGCGACGCAGGCGGTCGCCGTAAAAAGCAAAAAGCTTTTTCCCCTCACCGTTGGAGACAGACACCGATGTAACCGAGCTTGTGGGGAAACTGAACAAGCGACGATCGGAAATCGGTCAATCAGCACACCCGTCCGAACCCACGGGAGAAATTCGCCTGAAGAATTCGAGCGTTTCGCTGACGGCGGGAAACCTGCTCGCGTCGCCCGTGAACTTTTGGTATGAAATTCCAAAGGCGAATCCGGTGCGGAAAAACATTTCATGCGAATTTTGATCATTGATGACGAGGAAAGCATCCGTAGCACGCTGACCGTGATGTTACAGGGCTTGGGGCACGAGGTGGTGGGCGCGGGTAACGCACCCACCGCGTTGCGCGAAGTCGACAAGGCGCAGTTCGATGTGGCTTTTCTGGATCTGAAACTCGACGGCGAGAATGGCCTGGATGTGCTGCCGGAGTTATTGCGGAACAACGCCCGTCTCGACGTAGTGGTCTTCACGGCCTACGCCTCGATCGAGAGCGCGGTGGAGGCGATGCGGCGCGGCGCGGCGGATTATCTGCCCAAACCGTTTACCCCGGAACAAATTCGCCAGGGGTTGCGCAAACTCGTCAAAACCCGCCAACTCGAAGGCCGCGTCGCGAATCTGGAAGCGCGTCTCTCGAACGCCGTGCCGCCCACGAGCGTTGAAACGCTCGAACCGGCCATGGAACGCGTGTTTCACCTGGCGTTCACCGCCGCCGCTTCGCCCGCCTCGGTGTTGTTGCTCGGCGAGAGTGGCACGGGCAAAAGCGTCCTGGCCCGCGCGATCCACGAGCGGAGCCCACAAAAGGACAAAGCCTTCGTCACGATCAGTTGTCCCAGTCTGTCGGGGGAACTGCTGGAAAGTGAATTGTTCGGGCGGGTAAAAGGCGCTTTCACCGGCGCAGTGAGCGATGCTTGGGGCACGGTGGCCGTCGCCGACGGCGGCACGTTGTTCCTTGACGAAATCGGCGAACTGCCGCTGGCAATTCAACCCAAGCTGCTGCGATTGCTCCAGGAAAAGGAATATGAACGCCTCGGCGAATCCAGGACCCGCTCCGCCAACGTGCGGGTCATCGCCGCCACCAATCGCAATCTCGAAGCGGCGGTGCGCGAAAAAACTTTCCGCGAGGATCTGTTTTACCGGCTGAACGTGATCGCCATCCGCGTCCCGCCGTTGCGCGAGCGGCCCCAGGACTTAAAACAAATGGCTGCGGGCTGCCTGAACTTTTTCAGTGGCCAGTGCGGCAAACACCTCACCGGTTTTGCCCCCGAGGCGCAGGCGGCCTTTGATCGTTACGCCTGGCCGGGCAATCTGCGCGAGTTACGCAACGCGATCGAACATGCGGTGATTTTCGCTGCCGGCCCGAAGATCGCGCTCCAGGACCTGCCGGAACAGCTGAGTCTGCCGGGCGCCCACTCCAGCGGCGATGGGGTCCAACTCGGCATGCGGATTCCCCTCGAACAACTCGAGAACGAACACATCCGCCGGGTCCTCGCGCAAACGAGTACGATGGAAGAAGCCGCGCAAATCCTTGGCATATCCCGCGGCACGCTGTACGAGCGCAAAAAGAAAATGAGCCCCTGACCGCCCCCATTACCATGCTCCGCGCCCGCATCTTTCTGAACCTGATCCCGCGCTTCGCGATCCTGATCGGAGTGAGTGCCCTCGCGCTGTTCCTCTTTTCGCGCATGGCGGGCAATGTCGGCCAGACCGTGGTGGACAATTATCAGACCGACGTCGCGGCCCAGAACATGCGCGTGACGCTCGCGCGGATGGACGCAGCGTTGCAACGCTCGCGCACCGAGGAAAAGGCGACCATGCGCCAGATGTTCGACACGAACGCGCGGCTCTTTCAGGAAAGTCTGGAATCGCAGTTCACCAACCAGGCCATCGCCCCGCAGCTACACCTGCTCGTCCAGTTGCGCACCAACTTCCAGGCCCTGGTCGCGGTCGGCACGGAAATGTTCGCCCCGGCCACCGACCGCCCCGAACAGGGAGCGCTGTATGACAAGCAGGTGGTCCCGCGCACCAGCGCCATCAACCCGATCCTCGACCGCCTCCACGAGAAAACGCAGGAAAACATCCTCGCCAACGGCAAAAAAATCCAGCAGATCAACCGCACCATCCCGAGCCTGCTGTTGCTCGCCCTCGTCCTCGCGCTCACCATCTCCGGCTACGCCAGCTTCAAACTCGACAAGACCATCTTGAAGCCGATTCAGACGCTCACCAACGCCGCCCGCGAGATTGGCCACGGCAACCTCGACCAGACCGTGCCGGTGTTGTCCAACGACGAACTGGGGGAACTCGCCGTCACTTTCAATAACATGGCTGCGCAGTTAAACACGTATCGGCAAAGTACCACCGAGCAGATCATT
>JANOHH010000234.1:0-3083 GCA_031406395.1 Verrucomicrobiota bacterium
TGTTATTCCGCGGTGAGTACGACAAGCGGCGGGAAAAGCTCACCCCGGTCACGCCGGCCGCGCTGCCGCCGATGCCCGCCGATTTGCCTCGGAACCGGCTGGGTTTTGCCCAATGGCTTCTACTGCCGGAACAGCCGCTCACCGCCCGCGTGACCGTAAATCGCTTTTGGCAGGAGCTCTTTGGGGCCGGTCTTGTCCGAACGGCGGGCGATTTCGGTGTGGCGGGCGAAATGCCCTCGCATCCAGAATTGCTCGACTGGTTGGCGGTGGAGTTCCGCGAATCGGGCTGGGACGTGAAAAAGTTTTTCAAACTCCTGGTGACTTCCGCCACCTACCGCCAGGCACCTAACGTGACGAAGGAAAAGCTCGCCAAGGATCCGCAGAACCGGCTGCTCGCCCGGGGACCACGTTTCCGGATGGATGCCGAGATGGTGCGGGATCATGCGCTCGCCACCAGCGGACTGCTCGTCAACAAGATTGGCGGCCCAAGTGTGCGGCCGTATCAACCATCCGGCCTCTGGGACATCGTGGGCCTGCCCGAAGGCAACACGCGCATTTATGAACAGGACAAAGGGGAGAACTTGTATCGCCGCAGTGTTTACACGTTCTGGAAGCGCATGTCGCCGCCGGCTTCCTTGGATATTTTCAACGCGCCGAACCGTGAAACCTGCACCGTGCGCCGGGAAAGAACGTCCACTCCCTTGCAAGCCCTCGTCACCCTGAATGATCCGCAATTCGTCGAGGCAGCGCGCAAGCTGGCCGAGCACGCTCTCAACAGCAGCCCGACGGAGGCCGATCGCTTGGACTTCATGGTTCAGCGGCTCATCGCCCGGCCCCTGCGTCCCGGCGAGCGGAAAATCGTCACCGCAGGCATGAAAGATTTGCTCGCTCACTATCAGAAGTCACCGCAAGCGGCGGAGAAACTCATCGCCGTGGGTGAATCGAAAGCCGACGCCCGACTGGATAAGCCCACGCTCGCTGCTTACACCATGATGGCGAATCAATTGATGAACCTCGACGAAGTGTTGAACAAATGAACCCCTTCCCCGAATTCAATCCCACGCCGCTGTTCAAGGATTATGTTCGTTACGAGACGCGGCGGCAATTCTTCAAACGCGGCGCCAGCCTGCTCGGCACCGCGGCCCTCGCCGCCCTGGCGCCACAGCTGTTGCTGGCCGGCGACAAGAAAAAAATGACCAACGCAGCGCCCGCGCTCCCGCTGCACTTTGCGCCCAAGGCGAAACGGGTGATTTATCTGCACATGGTTGGTGGCCCGCCGCAAATGGATCTTTACGATTACAAGCCCGTCATGGCCGACTGGTATGACAAGGATTTGCCGGACACCGTGCGCATGGGTCAACGGCTCACGGGCATGACTTCCGGCCAGGCGCGTTTTCCCGTCGCACCCTCGAAATACAAGTTCGCGCAGCATGGCAAGAGCGGCATGTGGGTCAGCGAGTTGTTGCCGTATACCGCCAAGATGGTGGATGACTTGTGTTTCATCCGCTCGATGCACACCGACGCCATCAATCACGAACCCGCCATCACGTTCATGCAGACCGGCAACCAAGTGACCGGCCGGCCCTGCCTCGGTTCGTGGGTGTCCTACGGACTCGGCTCAATGAATGACAGTCTGCCGACCTTCGTCGTGCTCGTTGCCAAACCCACGAACATGGAACAAATCCAGGCCATCTCCGGTCGTCTTTGGTCCGCGGGCTATCTGCCGGGGGAACATGCCGGCGTCTCCTTTCGCTCGGCGGGCGACCCGATTCTGTTCATCAACAACCCCGATGGCGTGGACGCCAAAGTTCGGCGCAAAACGCTCGATGGTTTGCGTGCGCTGAACGAGATGAATTTCCGCGAAGTGGGCGATCCGGAAACCCACACCCGCATCCAGCAATACGAACTCGCGTTCCGCATGCAATCCAGCGTGCCCGATCTCGCCGCCATCACCAGCGAACCGGAATCCACCTATCAACTCTATGGCGAAGATGCCCGGAAGCCTGGCACCTTTGCGAATACCGCCCTGCTCGCCCGTCGGCTCGTCGAGCGCGGCGTCCGCTTCGTCCAGATTTATCACAACAACTGGGACACGCATTCTAACGTCAGCGGTCGCCTGCCCAGCCAGTGCCTGGACGTGGATCAAGCCTGCTATGGTTTGATTCAGGATCTGAAACAACGCAGCCTGCTGGAAGACACCCTTGTGATCTGGAGCGGGGAATTCGGGCGCACGATTTATTCCCAGGGCGGGTTGACGAAAGAAAACTACGGGCGCGATCATCACCCGCGTTGCTTCACGATGTGGATGGCAGGTGGTGGCGCGAAGCCAGGCGTCATCCACGGCGATACGGACGATTTCTCCTACAACATCGTGAAAGACCCGGTCTCGGTTCACGACCTTCACGCCACCACAATGAAACTGCTCGGCTTCGATCACGAACGACTCACCTACCGCCATCTGGGACTCGACCAGCGCCTCACCGGCGTCGAACCGGCCCACGTCATCAATGATTTGATTGCCTGACTTGCTCGCGACACGCTCGGCCGCGATCAACGTCTACAGGGATTTCAGTGACTGAGATTGTAGTCCATTACTGGATTAGGAATCATCGTCATGGACTTCTCGAAACTGAAATTTCCAGTGGCCACTCTATCGGCCGGTATGCTCGTAAGATTGCCTCTCGAACCCGCTCCAAACTCATACCCGCGACGCGCAATGCACCTAGCAACGGTAATGAAATGTCTCCAGCAGGATCAACTGCTAGTCGCGCCTCTGGAACGGGCTGATTGCCAAACTGAATTATCAAGCTGTCGCCAGGGCGAACCAAACCGTCTGCATCTGACGCTTGAGGTTGCGGTGGACGCGATGCGCAACCACACAACAGCGTCAACAAGAGTGTGAGAATGGGAGCGCGCATGGTGATGCCTTAGTTTGAACTGCGAGTTTGCGGTCTAGTAAGCATCGTGGATTTGACTTTCGGCCTGGCAAAGTAATTTGTCGAGCGGCATTTGAAGCCGAATGGCCCTCCGCTGCATCTTGATCCAGTTCTTGTTTGGAGTTCCGCCTTCAGGCGGTTGGGGTC
>JANOHH010000235.1:0-1147 GCA_031406395.1 Verrucomicrobiota bacterium
CAGGGCCGCCGCAAGAGCAGCGCGGACTGCAGTTGTTCGTGACCGAACATGACCCGGCGCGGGGTTTGCGCGGCGCGGATTGTTTTCATTGCCACGGGGGGAATCTTTTCAGCAATCACCAGTACCTGAACAATGGGCTGGAAGAACTTGCCGGGGACCTCGGCCGGATGGAAGTCACCAAATCTGAGACTGACCGCGCCAAGTTCAAAGTGCCGACGCTGCGAAACGTGGCCTTGACGGCGCCGTACATGCACGATGGTCGGCTTGCCACGCTTGAAGAAGTGGTCGAGCACTACAACAGCAAGCTCCACCGCTCGCCGAATCTTGACCCGAACCTGGCCAAGCATCCCGAATCCGGTCTGGGCTTGAGCGCCGAGGAAAAAGCCGCGCTCGTAGCCTTTCTCAAGGCCCTTACGGACGAACCTTTTGTTTCTTCGAACTCCCCGGCTCAGCAGTTATCCAAAACCAAGTAATCCTATGCATCCTCCGCTTTCCAAATTCACCCGAGTCACGGTCGTCGCCTTGGGTGGCCTCAGCCTGCTCACCGGTTTGACCCCGACGGTCCGCGCCGACGCGGACCCGCACGCGCAAGCGGATTCCTTCGCCGCTGAAGCCGCGGCCCTTCTGCCGGCCGCAGCCCCGCCGATCGCGGCAGCGACCGCCCCGCTGGATCGCATCACACTGGGTGAGTGGGGATCAGTGATTGCATGGACGCCACACATTCCCGTTTCGGCGGCGACTTTGCCCGACGGGCGGGTGCTGACCTTTGCCTCCAATCAACGTACGACCTTTCCTTCGGGAGTGGAGTTCACCTATGCCGCCACCTGGGATCCGGCCACCGGTATGTTCGTGGAATACAACCACACGAACCACGACATGTTTTGCGGTGGACTGGTCCTGTTGCCGGATGGGCGGGTTTTGGTGAACGGCGGCCGGAACACCACGAGGCGCTCGAGCCTCTTTGACTGGCGGGTGAACACCTGGACGCGCACGCCCGATATGAACGATCCGCGCTGGTATAACACCACGGTGGCCCTGCCCAACGGCCGGGCGTGGACGGTGACCGGGGACGGCGGATCGGGGACGGCGGAACGTTGGGATTCCGCAAGCGGCTGGAGCCGCTTGACCGGAATCAATTGGAATCCAA
>JANOHH010000958.1:0-3561 GCA_031406395.1 Verrucomicrobiota bacterium
GCCTTCGCCGATTTGTTCCAGGAGTTTGTAGCGCCCGATGCGGTCACCTGCCTGCTCCGAAGGAATGGCATTGGCCGGACTCGCCCCCTGCTTGACCTTCATGAAATCGCCTGCGCCCTGATCGGCCTGCAGCATCGCCTCCACCTCGCGGCGCAACGCCTCGTCCCCGGCGCACGCGCGCTCGGCGAAAGCGGCGCGCTCGTTCGCATCGGCAATGTCCATCGCCGATGCGAAGATGGTTTCGATTCGCGGATCAAGCTGGCTCATGAATTTGAATCGTTGGCACTCATGGAGAGTTTAATTTTTCGCCAATGTGTGAGGATTGACTGATCCTGGACTGGATGAACTCATAGGCTGATCCAGTGGTTTTCTTGTCCTCCATGATTCCGCGCGCACCCCAGAAGGTAAATGAGTGAACCTCGCCCATTTTGGTCCAGACCACCAAACGTCGGCCAAGACCATATTTGTTCAGGTGACACTCGCTCAATCCCTCGAAGCGCAGAGTAAGCGCCGGCGGTCCATTGAGGAGTTGACCCTGCTCGTGGAAATACAATGCGTTGGTCGTCAGCATCAGTTGGCCGCGGGTTTCTTTCGGAGGCTCCCCGATCGTCCACCATTTTTTCCGCAGCTGGTAGTAACCGTCCACACCGGGGAACCACTCGCCCGGACCGCTGATTTTGATCTCCTCGTCCGCGACCGAACCCGCGGCGGCGTCACCGCTCTCGAAAAGTTCTTGCGGGGACGCCTTGAGGAGCAGCCGGTCCGAGGTTTGCTTGCTTCGAACCACTCCGCTTGAGTCGCACTCAATGACCAGATAATAGTCCTTCAACCAAGTCACAACCTTACCGTCGGCGCGGGCTGGGCCGCCTGCGCCGACTAGCACATAAGCCCTGACCTTTTGCCACCGATACGCGAGTTTCCAGCCGTCAGGTGAAACCTGATCTGGTTCGCCCAGCTTCAATAGCACGTCTGCCAGGCTGGTTCTGCCAGGCTGGATCCAACCGGTCGTTTTTGTGCCAATATTCTTCCGGGTAACTGTGCCCATCGGAGTGTGCTCCGGGGTTGGTATGGGGACCACAATACACCCGCTGGAAACTCCGAGCACCGCCAGCAACGCAGCCTTGGGGAAGCGCAGGCGCTGCGTCAGCAAGCCAACCCGCCGCGCCCATTGACCGATCGCTTTTGGGTTCATGGGTTTATTCCCTTGATGTTTACCAGCGAGTGTTTCTCCAGGACACCCTGGTTGTTGAAAACCAGGACGAGACTGTAATTCGCCCGCTCCCAAATCGGCCAGGGCGAAGCATCGGTTTCCCGTCCGACGACCCAGTAGCCTTTGCTTTTGGACTCGAATTCAATCCGGTACGTAAAGATTCCTTCCGCCACAAACGTTCCGGACGGACGGCCCAGTTTGGAAAGCACTTCGGTTTTGGCCGTGTTGCCATCCACCAGAAAGCCCAGCAAATCCGATCGGTCGATTGGCGGCGCGGCCGCGCAGCCGGCCACCAACAAGGCCAGAACTACACTTGCGATGGCCTTCATACGCTCGCCCGCGTCACCGTGCGCCGAAAGCAGTGCCACCACCGCTACCTGCAGTTGCCCGTCGCCCGCGCCTGACTGAGCGGCGAAAGCGGTGCGCCCGTTCGCATCGGCGATGTCGTTCGCCGACTTGATCATCTTTTCCAGTACTGGGTTTGGGTTGCCCATAACCATGCAAGCGAGATTCACGGCACAATCGTATCCTCAACCGGGCGGTTTTGCTTCGTCCGGCGGCTCGCGGCTGCCGTCGCTCCGCTACCACAATGCCCGGACCCAGACCGCTCTGAGTCGTCGCGGACGGGAGTTCATGACCTGCCACCGGCTATGGCGTCGCCACGCGATAAAAACGCCCGGCGAATTTGTCTGCCTCCGTATCCTCAAATTCAAACGCGCCAGTGCCAAGTTCGGTTGCCACGCCGACCGTGATCCAATCTGTCAAGTTAGTGCTGGCTTGAACCAGGTAGGCCCGCCCCGGGGCCGCGGCGAACTTGACCTTGAATTTGCCGGGCGGCGATTTCGTCGCCGAAATAAAATGAGGCCGGCCACGCTGGCCTTGGAGGGCATCAATGATGGCCTGGGCGGCCTGCACCAGATCAGCGGCCAGGCCTGGGGCAACCGGCCTAACCTGCGCGCGGACTTTGTTTTGAAAGGCCTGGAGCTGATTGATGCCCGACACGGTGTTGGTGCGCTCCAGCGACGCGAGTGCGGCCTGCAAGGTCGCCAGCAAAGGCCGCCGTTGTTGCACCGCGAGAGAGGATGCGTTCACCTTTGCCATTAGCGCCTGGACCGCCTGGCTCGGAGTGAGGGCGCGGCGCGTTCCGTTCAATCGGGCAATACCGCAACGCACCTCACCGTCCATCTGGTTGAAGTTCCCTCCGACGACGATTTGGCCATCCGGTTGAAGCGCGAGGGCGTAAACCTCAACGAATGGGAAGTAGGAATACGGCGCCGGTTCCTTGTCGCCCGAGTAAAAATCGGCGTCAAGCGACCCGTCTGGATTCAGTCGGGCCACGCCGTTGCGAAAGACCCCATTGACCGAGGTAAAGGCCCCGCCGATGAGCACTTTGTTGTCCGGCTGCAGCGCCAGCGTCCGGACGGGCGCCGGATAATTGTAAAAATGGGCAACGTTCGCGCTGAACGCGTTATCCACGGAACCGTCCGGATGGAGCCGCACGAGGTTGGTCCGGAGCACGCCGTTGACTCGGGCAAATTGTCCTCCAAGAAGCACTTTGCTGTCAGGCTGGATCACGATGGCGTTTGGGTAAGCGTCACAAGGATAGCCGTATTCATTGGCCAATCCCGTCCCGGCATCGAAACTTGGGTCCAGCGAGCCGTCCGCATTCAAGCGCGCCAATCCATGACGAATCGCTCCATTCACGGTGTCAAAAGTTCCCGCGAAAATGATTCTGCCATCGGGGCCAACAGCCAATGAAGCGACTTCGACCAAGTGAACCTCCGACTTCAGGTCGGGAGCAAAAGATTCGTCCAACGAGCCATCCGGGTTGAGCCGGGCAAGGCCGTTCCGCAGTGTTCCGTTCACGGTTTGGAAGGAGCCAGCGATAAGTACCTTGCCATCAGGCTGGAGTTGCAGAGCGCGGATCCGGCTGTAGCCTAAATCAATCAGACCGAAGGACGGGTCCGGGCTGCCGTCAGAATTGAAGCGGCCAAGGCGGTCGCCCGTCGAGACAATGACCTTTCCGTCCGGTTGGAGGGCAATGTTCCGCACGTCGTATAGATAGATGGAAGTCGCATCAAAGCTCAGATCCATTGAACCGTCCGGCAGCAACCGCACCCGGCCGAAGCACGCCGCACCATTGAAGTAGCTAAAGCTGCCGCCGGCGAGAATTCCCCCATCCCGCTGGAGAGCCAGGGTATAAACCAATCCGTAACCATAGAAGCCGCCTTCGCAGAAACCGCCGCCCGGATTGAAAGTCGGGTCCAGGGTGCCGGGCCGATCATTGTCCACAATGGTCAACTCCGCGGTGGCATTCGTGCCGAGCAAGACGCCGGCTGTGGGCGAACTCA
>JANOHH010000961.1:0-1935 GCA_031406395.1 Verrucomicrobiota bacterium
GCCCGTCACCAAAAAATAAGAAGTGTGAGCAGACAAAGTCCCTCCTCCCCAACCTTCTCTAGGCGCGGCTTCACGCTGATCGAACTCTTGGTAGTGATTGCCATCATTGCCATTCTCGCGGCGATGCTCCTGCCCGCGTTGGGTAAGGCGAAGGAGAAAGCCAAAGGCATTGCCTGCCTGAACAACAACAAACAGATCGGGCTGGCCTTTGCCATGTACGCGGGGGACAACAATGATTATTTGCCCCCATTGAATACGGGCACGTGGCCCGCGGTAACGACCAACTGGTGGTTCAAGATCCTGGATCAGGGCAAATACATCACCAGCAGCTCCAGCTCCAACAATGTCTGGCGCTGTCCCACGGTGAAGGAGGCGGACATCGACCCGGCCACCGTGGCATTTTTCAAGTCTCCCTGCGAAGGTTACGGGCCGCTCGAAGGCAATAGCATCACGACGGGAATCATCCGTTACGGCATAAACACGGATGGATCGAACCTCGGCAGCCGAAAGTTGTCGTCCATCAAACGCGCCAGTCAAATTTGGCTGATCGGCGATGTGGGCTACCCCAAAAGCGCATTGACCGCGGACAAAATGCCCCCAGGATACTACACTGACATCGCGACCAAGCAGCCCACGCCAGCTGCGGGTTGGACGTCCGCTCCCTACAAACAACCGGCGACGCGACACGGCGGCCGGGCATTGTTATCATTTTGCGATGGTCACGTGGAAGGCTGGAAATGGACCGACCTGCGCCAAAATAAAGACGATGTCTTTGCCGTTAACTCACTCTAGCTCGGAACCAGGCGAGCGATGATTGCCGGATAGGCGGGGTCAATTTTGAAAACCTTACCCCCTCAACTTGTGGCCGTGTTGCTCGGTTGTTTCGGCGTCCTTTCCGCATGCGCCCAGAACCTTTCGGGCTGGAACTTGGTGTGGGCGGACGAATTCGCCCAAGCTGATGGCACTTCACCCGACGCGACCAAGTGGGGTTATGACATCGGCGGCGGCGGTTGGGGCAACGGCGAACTGCAGACCTATACGACGAGCCCCGACAACGCGCGCATTGAAGGCGGGCAACTCGTGATCGAGGCCCGGCAGACAATTAACCTGGGTGCGACCAATTACACGTCGGCCCGGCTGCTGACCAAAGGCAAAAGTTCGTGGACCTACGGGCGGATGGAAGCGCGCATCAAGCTCCCCCGGGGCCAGGGCATCTGGCCCGCGTTCTGGATGCTAGGCACGAACATTGACTCGCCGGAGGTTGGCTGGCCTACCTGCGGGGAGATTGACATCATGGAAAACATCGGCCGCGAACCGACCCTGGTTCACGGGACGGTGCATGGTCCGGGCTACTCGGGCGGCAACGGCATCGGCGGCCCCTATTCGCTGCCAGGCGGCGCGGCCTTCGCCGATGATTTCCACAACTATGCCGTGGAATGGTCCACCAACCAGATCAAGTGGTTCGTGGACGGCCAGCAATATCTCACGCTCGTTCCGGCGAACCTGCCGAATAGCAACAACTGGGTTTTCACCCAGCCGCAATACCTCCTGTTGAACTTGGCGGTGGGCGGCAACTGGCCGGGAAACCCCGATGGCTCGACAATTTTCCCCCAACGCATGACCGTGGATTACGTCCGAATTTACGCTTGGAGTCACCTTGGCAATTGCGGGGCCAATCTGCTGACGAATCCGGGTTTTGAATTTTCCGGCCTGGCGGACTGGACGATCTACGGCAATGCCATCGGCAATACCTCGGTCGCCAGCAGCAACAGCCTGCCCGTGCACGGGGGTAGCAATGTCTTCAAGGTCTACGGGCAATTCACCGGCGGCCAAAATTACTCCGGTTCTTTCCGCGATACTTCAATCGCTCCGGGCGCAAACTACACTGCTGGCGGTTGGGCGTTGACCCCCACCGGGGACCGAATCGCTGGCGGC
>JANOHH010000970.1:0-1401 GCA_031406395.1 Verrucomicrobiota bacterium
GCCGATGCCGCCAGACCGATGGACGAGAGCGAGAGCAGGCCGGCCAGCAGGCCGGTGGTCCGAAAGAGTTCCCGCTCCAGCAGACAAGCCACGAGCGCCAGGCCGGCCCCGGCAAGGACCGCCCAGATGCGAGCTGAAACCAGGTTCACGCCCACCGTTTTGTAGGCCCCCAAGATGAGCCAATACATCAAGGGCGGTTTGCGCAACCGAGGCTCCTCGTTGCAGTAGGGGGTAAGGAACTGGCCGCGCTCCTGCATCTCCATCGGCGTGCGAAACGTCAGGACGTATTCATCCGAGGCAGTGATGCTGGTTTCCGACCAGATGGACGGGAGTAACAAGGCGAGGCCGAGCAGAAAAATCGCCCCGGGAATCCACGCCTGAAACGCGTCGAGTCGCTTGTGCCAGGGAATCTGGGGGGCCGTCATTGCTCGGAGGATAAACGTCGCGAAGCGATCGGGACAAGCGATAAGCCGTGGGGCCAGGGTGGTTGAAAATCGCCTTTCCGAATTGCGATTTTAGGCCGGTTGGCGCCAAGTTGCGGCATGTCACCGGCTCGGCGACGCGGTGATTTTTGACATGACTCTGGTGCATGGCAGTCTCGACAACACAACTGACCGCATCCGGCTTTCCACCGACACGCGCTACCAGCTCGCCAGTGAACCGATTGATGAACGCTGGGTCGGCGAGCGGCCCCCCGGTCACGTCGCTGCGATGAAACGCGGGCGGGTCTGCTAAATCCAACACCGCCTACTTCACGGCGTTCAACTCAAACTTCGGGTTCAACTCCAGTTTGAAATCCTTGAAGCGGACTTCGGTCGGGCCGCCGGAGTGAACTTGCAGTCCGGTGATCCCGCGCATCGCCACCTGTGGATCGTCAAGGTCGGTGCAAAGGTGGCCGTTGATGGCCGTACGGATCTTGCTGCCGACGGCGACAATCTCGTAAGTGTTCCAATCGTTCGTCTTCACGAACGCGTCGCCGGGTTTGGCGGAGAGTAACGCCCGCCCGCTTTCCTCGTACAATTTGCCCCACCAGCCCGCGCCAATGTCCGCCTGACAACCTTTCATTTCGTGTTCGCCAAACGGCTCGCTACGGAACTGAATCCCGCTGTTCGCCGAGTTCGGCGTGAGTTTCACCTGGCAGACGAGCCGGAAGTCGCCCAGCACAAACTGGCTCTTCAAAAACTCGTTGTGCTTCAGCCCAGTCACGGTTTTGCCGACAATCTCGCCATTTTCGACGGACCAGACCTGCCGGTCACCGTCCCAGCCCGCGAGGTCCTTGCCGTTGAAAAACCTCGCCGCATCCACCGCGCTCAAGGGCAGGGACGCCTGGCCGGGCCGGCTGAGGTAATAAATCAGGTCGCGAAGTTCCTGCTCCTTGAGCGGTTCGAGCAAGCCCTCCGG
>JANOHH010001068.1:0-1347 GCA_031406395.1 Verrucomicrobiota bacterium
CGTTGCCCAAACAGACCATCGCCGCCAGAAATCGCGCAGCCGTGCCAGCATTGCCAACAAAGAGTTCCAAAGGTTTCTCGGCAGTACCTGCGTTGGGGATCTTCCCACCCTGCCCTTTGACCGTAATCGTGCGATTGCAAAATTCCGCCGGGTCATCCTCCACTCGGACATCGAATCCTAGCGTGCGCAATGCCTGGGTCATTACCTGGGTGTCCTCACTCCACAGCGCGCCGGTGAGCGTGACTTCGCCATCCGCCAATGCCGCAAGAATGAGAGCCCGGTTCGTGATGCTTTTTGATCCGGGCACGGTGATCTCAGCGCGCACCGGTTGGGCGAGCGGGATGATTTCAATGAGATCGGGAAGAGGCATGTGGAAAAGCTCAACCACGAATAAACACCAATGAACACGCATGATCCGCAGCCGCCCAATCCCTAAACGATCCATGGCGATTAGTGTTCATTTGTGTTTATTCGTGGTTCAAGTCATTCCGGCGAGAACGAACCACAGCCGGCCCGCCAGCGATCACGCCGCTCCTTGGCCGTTTGGAACAATCCTTCCACCTGGGTCGCCTTGCCCCGGCGGAGGATTTTCTGCACCCCTTGCAACTCGCGGACGAACTCATCCAAGGCCATACGCAACTGCACGCGATTAGCCAGCGCAATGTCCCGCCACATTTCCGGCGAACCGGAAGCGACGCGCGTCGTGTCGCGAAAACCAGTCGCGCACAACGCCGCCTGCTGTTTCGGGTGTTTGGGATCCAACACTGACGCCGCCAAAGTGGCCGCCAACAGGTGTGGAAGGTGACTAGACCGGCTGACCAAGGCATCGTGCATTTCGGGGGAGAGCGACAACACACGCCCGCCGACGCTCTTCCAAAATTGCTCCACCTTCCGCAACCCCGCCCGGTGGCTCCGTTGCGTCGGCGTGACCACGCACATTGCACTTTCAAACAAATCAGCACGAGCAGCTGAGACGCCCGCTTGCTCGCCGCCTGCCATGGGATGGCTGCCAATAAAGTGCGCGCCTGTTTTCTTGATGAGTGACTCAAACTCGTTTACCACGCTCGCCTTCGCGCTGCCCACGTCCGTTACGATAGCTCCGCGTTTCAGCGCCGGTAACAACTGTTTCACGAGCAAGCGCATCTGCCCCAAGGGGGTGCATAGGATTACGAGCTCAGCGTCCCATACCGCAGCCTGCAAATCCGTTGTGGCAAAATCAACCGCGCCAGCATCCGCGCACTGCTTGATACTCACTTCGCGACGAACGTAACCCGCCACCTGCCGGGCGAGCCGACGGTGTTTCACCGCCAACCCCAGCGAGCCGCCGAGCAAGCCCACCCCCACAAT
>JANOHH010001113.1:0-4105 GCA_031406395.1 Verrucomicrobiota bacterium
CCGGAGGCAAGCCGGGCTTGAAAACGGGCTGGCAAGGGGATGGTCGCCATGGCGCCCAACAGTTGTTCCGGACACGGCGGAGCCACCTCTAATCTTTCGCACAGGAGTTTCCGCGCTTTGACCGCCAGCTGATGATTCCGTTCCCGCAACTCCTGCCAGCCGCCGGGCAGCCGTTCTCCCATCCAACGAATCGCCTCGGGAACGCACAGCCAGGCCGTCGGATCGAAGGTGCCGGTCCAATCAAAGCGATCCTGGAACGCGGTGAAACCGGGCCGCGCGCGATTATTGCCGTGACTGATCACCGCCGGTTGCAACCCAGCTTGCCGATCTTTACGCACGTAAAGAAACGCCGCACCTTTGGGGGCGCAGACCCACTTGTGCAGGTTGGCGGCATAGTAAGCCGGGCGCAGCTCCCGAAGATTCAGGGGCAACATGCCGGGCGCATGGGCGCCGTCCACCAACGTATCCACGCCGCGCGCTTCGAGCGCCCGGATAATTTGTCGCAGCGGCATCACCAACGCGGTGTTGCTCGTGACGTGGTCCACAAAAGCCAGCCGCGTCTTTGGGGTTACGGCCCGCAAGATGGCCTCGCTGATTTCGTCCGCGGACTTGAGCGGAAAGGGGATTTCGGCCACTACGACTTTGGCGCCCGTTTGCCGCGCGACTTCCATGAGCACATTCCGACAGGCATTGTAATCGAGGTTCGTGGTTAGGAGTTCATCGCCCCGCACTAGTCGAAGCGAGCGGAGAACGGCGTTGACTCCGGTTGTGGCGTTCGTGACGAAAACCAGATCGCGCGCATCAGCCCGGACAAATTGCGCCAGAGCCTTTCGGGCTACTTCCAACCGCTCGTCATAACGGCGCCAGAGAAACTGGACCGGCTCCGCTTCCATCTCCGCTCGCAGTCGGGTTTGGAGATCGAGAATGGCTTTGGGACAGGCCCCGAAAGAACCATGATTCAAGAACACGACGTCGGGCGCGAGCTTCCACAGCCGGCGAAAGCGGTTGGGCTTCGGCGACAAAATCTTTCGTTGCATGACGCGAACATCTTAACGCTGCCCGGGCGAAAAGAAAATGCTGGCAACGGCGCTTCCCCGCCCGAGGGGATGCGCTTGCCAGTCTTGGCTGGTCAAGAATGACTCGGGCCGGGTAACGTCACCCGCGTTGAACACAACGGCGCGCATTCAGATTCTACATTATTGAGATGAGGTCCATTGGAAATCTTCCGGATGAAGCGCAGGCGCGCCGGTTTGGCGATTACTTGGTCGTTCAAGGCATCCGGAACGAGGTCGAGCCGGACACCGGCGCGGCTTGGGTGGTGTGGATAACGGAGGAAGATCAGGTGACGGCGGCGCAGGCGGGGCTGGAGCGGTTTCGCGCCAATCCCGAGGCCGAGGAATTCCGCAACGCCCGGAGCGCTGCGGCCAAAGCCCGCGCCGCGGAAGCCGAGGACATGGCGGATTATCGGAGGCGGGTGCGCACCCGCCGGAGTCTCTTCCCGAAGTTGGGCGGTTATGGCGTCGGGCCGCTGACGTTCGGTTTGATCTTCCTTTGCGTCGCGGTGGCAGTTTACTCGAAGCTGGGATTCGACCGTGAGTCCTTAAAGTCCTTGCTGCTCGCCGACCCGGAGAATGCCAACGGCACTTTTCTTCCCGAGGTTCGCGCCGGGCAATGGTGGCGATTGATCACGCCCAGCTTCATCCACTTCGGCCCGCTGCATCTGCTCTTCAACATGATGTGGCTTTACCAGCTGGGTTGCATGATCGAAGCGCGTCAGGGCCCGCTCAAACTCGCCCTGCTGGTGGCCGTGACCGGGATCGGCCCAATGATCGCCCAATACTTGATGAGTGGGCCGGGTTACGTGGGCGGCATGTCCGGCGTCGTGTATGGGCTGGCGGGTTATGTGTGGCTGCGGGGCAAATACGACCGGGCATCCGGCCTCTACCTCGACGCGCAGAGTGTCCAGTGGTTGTTGATCTGGCTGGTGGTTTGTTATACGGGCCTGCTCGGTCGCGTGGCGAATACCGCGCATCTGACGGGATTGATCATCGGCGTCGTTTGGGGCCGCGTGTCCGCGTATTTCGCTTCAACCCGACCGGAGTGAGGCTGCGGTCAAAGCGGGTCAGATTCTTGGGTGGCGTAGTTTACGGCTTCCGACCGGACACGAGATAACAGAGGCTGCCATATGCGGCGTGGAAGGTGCGGGAACTGATGGCCTGCTGTTCCTGCGCAAACTTATCGAGCAGTTCCGCGAACCCGCGCTCGAAGAATTCCTCCGTGCCGCCGCCATCCAAAACGCAACGGCGCACTTCTTCGCGATTCCAAGGTCCGGTGGCCGAGCTTTTCGACGTTTGCTCCTGTTCCAGGAGCGCTTGCTGCGCCGGGCTGTTGTAGGGCGGAAAGATCGCGGCGGCGCGGTCGGACTGATGCACCGTGATGTCGGTCAGCCCCATCTCAGCGAAATAGCCCGGGAGCAGATCGCCGAGGGTGTGGTCGCCTTGGCCGGTGGCGATCTTGCCGCGATGATAGCGCAGCCAGAACTCGAATCGGCGTACGACCGTTTCGACAGGTTCGGCGGCGGTCAGCGAGGTGAAGGGCAGGTAGTTCCACAGGTTGTTCGGCTCCACACAGACGAGCAGTCCGCCAGGACGCAGGATGCGGAGCATTTCGCGCAACGCATCCAGGGGCCGGGCCAGATGCATGAGAACGGTCTGACAGGTGACGACGTCGAAGGCGTTGTTCGGGAGCGGAATGTTGGTGGCATCGCCTTGCACGAAGGTGAACTGGTCGGGAGCGGCGTGCGGAAAGGCGCGCCGGAAATTTTGAGTTGCCTCGGCCACCCATCGTGGTTCGCGGTCAACCCCGGTCAACTGGGCGGGTGCCTGCAAATACGGATAGAGCAGGCGCGACCAATGACCTTGCCCGCAGCCGATGTCGGCGAGCGAGGTGGCTTCGCCCAGCCGCCAGCGTGTGGCCATGAGATCGAGAAAGTCGCGATGCCACCAGAAATCGCGTTGCGGACCGAACTGCCCGGCGGAGTGGGGTTGAGGTTGCGTGGGCACGGCGTGGTTGAGATTTGCTCATCCGCCACCTCGAGGCAACTCCGAAAGCCGTCCCGGGGCGGCGCAGGGCGATCTTGGAGTTCCCTTCTTTTCTGCTACTATGTTGCCGTGACGTGGGAACAAATCATGGGTCTTAGTTTGGCGCTGGTGGTGATGCTGATCGGTCTCCTGGGCAGCATCCTGCCCGTCTTGCCGGGCACCCCCATTGTGTTGGCGGCGGCGATCGGGCATCGGCTTTATTTTGGTGCGACCAGCATCAACAACGCGGTTCTCATCGCGCTGTTCGTCCTCACCGTGGTTTCGTTGCTGTTCGATTTCCTGGCCACCGCGCTCGGCGCAAAAAAGTTTGGTGCGACGTGGCGCGGAGCGGTGGGTGCGGTGGTCGGCGGAATTATCGGACTTTTCTTTAGCCTGCCGGGCATCATTTTAGGACCATTCCTCGGGGCCATGCTGTTCGAGTTGCTCGGCGGCAAGGAATTCAAGATTGCGGCCAAGGCGGGAACGGGAGCGGTGATCGGACTGCTGTTGGGCGTGGTGGGCAAGTTCTCCATCTGCGTCATCATGATCACCTTGTTCGCCACGAACGTGATTTACCGCTCCGTGAACTGAGGCGGTCGCCGGCCTAATGCTGGGTGGCGACGATTTCGAAGGGCAGGGCGGGCAAAGTGCCGAGCGGCGCGCGGCGTGGGTTCGCCGGTCCCTTGCCTTTTCCGTCGCCACCGGGTTTTCCCGCAAAGGCGTTCACAATCAAGTTGCCGGTCAAACCGGATTTCGATTTCGTGGCATCGCTGGCCAGAATGATTTCCGCGCCGTCACGGTTGGGGGAAATTTTCTGGATCGTGATGCCGTCGGGCGGTTCGCTGAGTTCGAACTGGAGCGACTCGGCCATCCGGGGCGCGAAGAAGCCGACCTGAACCCTGACTGTGCCGCCGGCAGGAATCTTAACCGGCGTCGCCGTCAAAATCTTCGCGCCCCCGCGGGCCGCTCCGCGTCCGATCACGGCCACTTGCAGTTCTTTGGCCGGGACGAAATGGCGGTAGGCG
>JANOHH010001122.1:0-1236 GCA_031406395.1 Verrucomicrobiota bacterium
CCGCTGGAGCTTCGTCTTTCGGATACGTGCGGCAGTTGGTCAGGATGTCGTGCGCCACGAATTCATCATCCACGGTCTTCTGATCGAGTTCGCGGATCGCGGCTTTGCGGCCCTTCGCCCGACCGGCACCGTGATTCACGCTGTAACAGCTTTTGTCTGCGCCCGGGTCAGCAACCATGACGCAAGAACCTGCCGTTGGATTGCCGGGCAAGAGGATCGGATGACCGGTTTCGTAGAACGGCGTGTCCTTGAGCGCAAAGTGGTTTGCCGGGAAGGCGCGCGTCGCACCTTTGCGATGCACCCAGCACTCCTGATTGTTCACGATTTCGCGACGCGCGATGTTGTGGCTGATGAAATACACCAACTGACCGCGCGTGCCGGGAATGATTTCCTGGAACGCTTCGAGCACAAGCTGATTGATGAGCATGTGGTTCACGGTCGCGAAGTTTGCGCCGAGGGACATGTCGTCAATGTAATCATTGGCCTCCGGCGTGCCGAGCGGGGCGTAAACAAGTTCCTTGTCATCGCCGGGCAACGGAATGTTCCAGGTCGCAAACTTGTTCTGCAAGGCTTGGAACTGACCCTGAGCCAACGCGTAGCCAAACCCACGCGAACCGCAGTGGGAAAGAAACGCGACGCAGCCATCGCGCAAGCCGAACACTTCGGCAGCGCGGCGGGCGCGATCGTTATCGGAAATCTGCACGGCTTCACACTCACCGAAATGGTTGCCGCCACCGTAAGAGCCAAGCTGACGGCTCTTGTCCTCAAACTTCGGAAACTTGCCGGCGCTGATGAGCAATTCGAGGCGCGTGGCGAGGTCATCGCGCTGATTGCTGTGGCCGAGATGGTATGCATCTTCGCAATGCTTCGCCCACTCAGGCGGGATGCCGAGTTCACGACACACACCATCGGACGCGCCTTCAATCGCCACGCGGCGACCGAGATCACCGTTCACGTTGCGACCTTTCTTCACGTTGCGCTGGCCCTTGCCTGCGCCGGCAACGCTGGGACTGATCGCGCGCGTCAATGCGCCTACGGTTGAAGGTGAGGGGCCGCGTGGCGAGCTGGTGACTCCTACCGGCGCCGCCATCCTGACCACCCTGGGGCGCTTCCAGCGTCCGGCGATGCGTTTGGAGAACGTCGGTTGTGGCGCCGGCGGCCGCGACCCGGTAGACCGCCCCAACGTCTTGCGCGTCTGGCTGGGTCAAGCAGACGTCCCCAGCCGCCGTCTGCGCT
>JANOHH010001170.1:0-7707 GCA_031406395.1 Verrucomicrobiota bacterium
CGCAGGATGACCTGTTTCTCCTTCGCCATCTCTTCCGCGGGCAGCGAGGCGTGCTGCATGATGTCGCATAGAATATCAATGGCCTTGGTTGCGCCAGTGTTCGGCACATCTATGTAATAAACCGTCCGATCAAAACTCGTGTAGGCGTTCATGTACCCGCCGGCTTCCTGCACTTCCTGATCAATACGGCTGCCGGCGCGGGTGGTCGTGCCTTTGAACAGCATGTGCTCCAGGACGTGGGACAGGCCCGCGCCGAGCCAGCGGCCTTCGTGGATGCTGCCCGCCATCGCCCAGGCCTGCGCCGAGACGACCGGTGCGCTGTGATCCTCACGCACGATAAGGGTGAGGCCATTCTCGAGCGTGGTGATTTTTACGCCGGGCGGTAGGGCAGGGATGTCATTCATAAGTGCGATTGGTGACGTGAAGGATTAGAGGTTTGGGGTGCCGCGGGCCGCATGCCAGAATCGCGAGACTTCAATCCGGCGCTGCTGTTGTCTAACGCGGTAAACGATCCGGTATGTGTGGTGGATGATTTCCCGAATGCTCGGATCATTGACCTCCGGAACCACCCGACCCATTTCGGGGAACGAAGCCAGCAGCCGGGTTTTGCCGATCAATTCCCGACCGAAGCTTTCGGCCCGGGTTGGGTTGTCAAAGGATATGTAACGGACGATTTCCTCCAAATCCTGGATCGCGCGCGGCGCGAGAATTACTTTGAAATCCATGCGGGCAGTTGCTTCTCCACCTCTTCCAGGGGCGTGCCTTCTCCCCGATCCAGTTGCGCAAATCCCTCCCGGATTCCGGCGATGAATTCAATCTCGCGGGCAATGTCGGTCAACGAGGCTTCTTCCGGCAGGCGAGTCATCAGGTCGGCGACAATTTGTTTGTTACTCATGCGATCGGCTTAGTTTGGGATTTTATGGGAGCGGGTCGCGGCCGGTCGGTCAAGTTGCCGTTGGGGTTGCCTCCGGCCGATGTTGTTGCGAAGGCCGGAACGGTTGCCGAAACGCCGCGTCGAAATCGTAACCGCTCTGAAAATCCGCGCGGCTGTCCTTCTCAGTCTTCCCGAGCAGGCCGTTCTCGACCATGTTGAAAACAATTTCACCGAAATCCTCGCAACGCCGGATACCCCATTCCTCGAACACCGTGGGCGCCATCGGACCGAACTGCGTCAGGGCGAACGCGCGGATGCCTTCCAGCAATTCCTGGCCGGAGACGTGACGGACTTCGTCGCGGCTCGGTTTGATGACGAGCTTCTGCGTGTAGTCGAGCGCATCCTTCACGAACAGGTAGGCCTCGCTTTCATAACGCGAATCTTTGGCCAGGATCAGCGCGAGCGTGGTCTCGAAAGTCAGTTCTTGCATATCAAGGGGCAACGGATTGAACCAGGACCGGCGCCGGATGCGCCGCGCGGTACGTCTTTACGGCCCAGCCCATAAGCAACAAGCCCAACACCGTGCAGAGCACCAGTTGTTCCTGTTTCGTCAATAAGTTCACGGTGACACTCTAGCCGCCTACGTGCCATACCGCAACAGCGCTAATTGACGCTGAGCGAAGCCGAATGCAATATCCGCTTCCAGCCAGGCGGTTGTGAAGCAGCGGTGATTGCTCGCCGACGCGGATGAGTGTGTTCCAAAAAGGCCAACATGGATACGACAGACGACTATAGAGAGAGTGGCAGAAATGACCCACGAACGACGGATGAGTTGCTGGAAGAAGCAACTGCGGCTGTCATCTACAAGAACAGCGAGGACGATGTCTTGTCGGATACGTATTGGAAACCGGTTCGCATCTTTCATTGCCGAGCAGATGATTCCGTGATGGCTGTGGCAACCAAACTCCTTTCCAGCGAGACCAGCGAAGATCGCATCCTGGCGGCTGACATCTTGTCGCAAGTAGCCTTTGGAAATGAAACACGGCGCACGGAGGCGGCTGATCTTCTGCTGTCTATATTTCAGAGCGAGACCAACTTTGAAGTGCTGAAGTCCATGGCATTTGCCTTTGGGCACATTGGCGATGAGCGGTCTGTCCCTCGCCTTGTTGAACTTAGTAGTCATCCCGATGAATCACTACGTTACGCAGTTGTGTACGGTTTGTCCGGACAGGACGACGATAGGGCGATCGCCGCCCTGATTGTTCTTTCCTCTGACCCGGATGATGACGTGAGAGATTGGGCCACTTTTGGTTTGGGCACACAGACGGAAGTGCATACGCCAGAACTCAGAAATGCCCTGATTGCGCGTTTGAACGATCTGGATGAGGAAACCCGCCTCGAAGCTTTGCTTGGGCTGACGCGTCGCGGTGATACCAGGGTTGTGCCGGCACTTCTCAAGGAACTTGAATCCTATTCTCCCGAGATGTTGGAGGATTGGTATTTGATCACAGACGCGGCCAATGCGGCCATTCGGGCAGCGAAAAAGAGTCCTGAAATGAAGTGGTGTTTGTTGTTGAAGAAATTAAAGGCATTGGAAATAGGCGACCCAACAGTGGTGCAAGAAGCGATCGAAGCTTGTGAGGGTGCTCGTTCGTGAAACTCACCATTACCGAACTTTCTTTCCTCGTGCTGATCGGGGTTTCTGGTTCAGGTAAGAGAACGTTCGCGCGTAAACATTTTCAGCCGACAGAGATTTTGTCCTTCAACTTTTGTCATGGACTGGTGTGGGATGACGAGGAGAGTCAGGCGGCGGCGAGGGCTGCTACCTTCCGCATTGGGCCCAGGACTGCGGACGCGTTCCCCATGTAATCACGCAGCATCCAGCTTGGGCATAGGGATCAGGAGTCTTCTCAACCAAAATCACACTGAATGTCGGGCCGCCGCCGCTGGCAGTTTCACGTTGCTTCACAGCGAACGCCGGCGCACAATCCACCACAGACAAAACCACCGGCTTATGGCTTATCAGGAAAAACAACTCCAGGAGATTTCGCGGCAGTTCCAGATTTACGGCGAAATCCTTCATGCCGAGACGCTTAAGATCGGCCACATCAACGAAACCTACTCCGCGACCTACGATCAGGGTGGGATGCGCGTACGCTACATTCACCAGAAGATCAACAAGGGCGTTTTCAAGAATCCGGTCGCCGTGATGAAGAATGTCATGCGCGTCACAACGCATATCCGGCGCAAACTCGAAACCGCCGGCGCCCGGGACATCACCCGCCGCTCGCTGGTGGTGATTCCCACCCGCACCGGACAGTCGCATCACGTCGGTCGCGACGGGGAATTCTGGCGCACATTTGTGTTCGTGGAAGGCGTGCAATCGCTGGAAGCGGTGCAATCCCCGGATCAGGCCTTGCAGGCGGGGCGAGCCTTCGGCGAGTTCCAAAGCTTGCTCGTGGATTTGCCTGGCGGCCGGCTGCACGAAACCATTCCGGCGTTTCACGACACGCGGAAACGCTTCGGTGCGCTGCAGCAAGCCATTGCCAAAGACCGTCACAACCGCGCCCGCAGCGCCCGACCGGAAATCGAGTTCGCCCAGAGCCGCGCCGGTTTGGTCGGCGTCATTCTGGATGCCATGGCCAAGGGTAAAATTCCCGAACGCGTCACGCACAATGACACCAAATTCAACAACGTGATGCTCGACACGTTGACGGGCGAAGCCAAATGCGTGGTGGATCTCGACACCGTTATGCCGGGTTGCGCGCTTTACGATTTTGGCGACATGGTGCGGACGACCACCAGTCCCACCCTGGAAGACGAGCTCGACTTGTCGCAGGTCAAGATGCACCTGCCCATCTTCAAGCAGCTCGCGGAAGGTTATCTTTCGACTGCCGGTGCGTTTCTGACCCCGGCCGAGAAATCCCTGATGGCTTTCTCCGGCAAGCTCATCACATTCGAAATCGGCATGCGGTTCTTGACCGACTTTCTGAGCGGTGACACCTATTTTCGCATTCATCGTCCGGACCACAATCTCGACCGCTGCCGCACCCAGTTCAAACTCGTCGCTTCCATCGAGCAACAGGAAGCCGCCATGCAGAAGTTCGTGGACGGGCTGGATCGTGGAGCGGCAAGGAAATCAAAGCGCCGCGCCGGAAAGTCCGGTTAAGTCAGCCCGTAGAATCGAGCCGCGTTCTCGCCAAAGAATTTCGCTTCGGCGTCCGCCCCAAACCGGCGGACATAATCCTGCGCCAGTCCGAGCACGCGATCATAACTTCCGGCCAGCAGGCAAACCGGCCAATCCGAGCCGAACATGAGCCGGTCCGCTCCGAACGCCTCAAACACGATGTCGAGATAGGGTTTGAAATCGTCAGCTCGCCAGGATTGCCAGTCGGCTTCGGTCACCATGCCGGACACCTTGCAGGCGACATTGGGGAGCTTCGCCAGGGCACGAATTTGTTCCCGCCACGGCGACAGCGCGCCATCTTTGATCGGCGGTTTGGCCAAGTGGTCCAGCACGAACGGCTGCTCGGAAAATTTTTCCACCAGCGCAAGCGCGGTCGGCAACTGTCGGGGAAAGACCAGCAGGTCGTAGGTCAAATCGAAGCGGCGCAGCGCGGCGATACCGCGCTGGAAATCTTCCCGCAGCATGAACTGGTCGTCCGGTTCGTCCTGCACCACGTGCCGCACGCCGACAAACTTGGGGTGCTCCGCGAATTCCTTCAGTTCCTGCGCGACGTTCGGCGAACGCAGATCCACCCAGCCCACAACGCCCCGGATAATGGACGCTGCCTCCGCCAGTTCCAGCAGCCAGCGGGATTCCTTCAGGCTCTGGCGCGCTTGCACAGCCACGCAGCCATCCAGATTGTGGGCATGCAACTCCGGCTCGAGGTCCGATGGCAAATAGTCGCGGCGGATCGGCCAGCCGGGTTGCATCCACCCGTACTCCGCTGGACTGAATCGCCAGAAATGTTGGTGGCTGTCTATGCGCATCGCTGTCAGAAGGGTTTCAGTCCGTGCGGCAACCCATCGTCAGGAGCACGTTGGCCCACAGCGCCTGGTCGCCGGTTTGAATGGTCAGGACGTGGTCGGGTGAATTGACCGCCTCGTAAAAATCCCACTTCGGAATTGGCTCGAGTTGCAGTTTGAAGCCCGCGTCCATGATGAGTCGGCGGTATTCCTCCCAAACCGGCGGTTCGCCCTTTTGCGCATATGGATCATCAGGTGGAATACCCATCGTGTTCACGTGATCCACCGGCACGGCACTGAGCAACGCGCGCAGCGCCTGCGCCACCGTCACCACGCCGGGCGACAGATTCAGGCAGACCACTTCCGCGTGCGGCCCTTTCTTGGTCGAGGCGGGATAATTTCCGTCGGCGATCAAGATGCGCGCGTGATGACCGGCCCGAGCCAGCACCTCGTTGATCTTGGGATGAATGAGTTGATGTTTGAGCATGGTGAAAAGGTATCAAGTTGCCGTCCAACGACGAAAACTTTCCATGGTCTGCCGGGCGGCCGAAACGCTATCCGGCAACGGCAAAACTTCCGCGGAAAGATAGCCGGCGTACTTGATCTCCCGCAATGCGGCCATGATCGGAGTCATATCCGTGTGCCCCCAACCGATCGCTTGCCGGTTACTGTCCGCAAAATGCACATACCCCACCAGCGGACCTGCCGCCCGAAGCGCAACTGCGATGGAAGACTCTTCGATGGCCATGTGGAACAGGTCGCACAGTAATTTGACATTCCGCGATCGCAGTGTGCCCAGGAATACGGCCGCGTCGCTCTGGTGATTGAACAAGTTCGTCTCGTAACGATTCAACGGCTCATAAAGCAGCGGCACGCCATGACGCGTCGCGTGTTCTGCCAGCGTCGCCAATCCTTCACCCAACCAGTCGAGCGCCTGATCGCGCGCCACGCCGTCGCCCCAGCGGCCCTGCATCGAGCCGATGATGGCCGGGGCGCCGAGCGCTCCCGCCACGTCAATGATTCCGCCAACGAATCCGATCGCCCGCTGCCGAACCGTTGCGTCCGGGTCAGTGAGCCGCAGCTTGTGTTTGACCCAGCCCGCGCCCGTGCCGATGGCGGCACATTGCAACCCATGCGCGCCGAGAAGCTGGGTGACCTTCGCGACGTCCAGCGCCTCGGCGCCCGGCGGAAAGATTTCCACCGCATCAAAGCCCAGCTCCGCCGCGTGGGCGCAGCCCGCGGCGAGATCATCCCAAAACACGAACGGCCCGCCGCGCGCCTCCGGGACCAGGGAAATGGTGACAGCCGATTTCATGGAAAATGAAGCTGACGAAATGCGAACAGACTTTGTTGCCCAGCGCTAGGCTTGGAGCCAGCCCGCGAAGTGTAGTCGCCGACGTGAGGAGGCGGACGATTTGGATCAGCCTGACGGCAGAAATCCGCCTCCTTACGTCGGCGGCTACGATCGCCTGCGTGACGGTTCTGGACGAGTGTTTGCGTGCAGGTTGGCACTGACTGCATGGAAGTTGCCGGGAAGTTTGTCATTCCATGTCCACGATGGCTTTGATTACGCCCGTCTCCGGTTTGATGAACGTTGGAAATTTTCCAATGAGTTCACCGAACCTCGCGTGATGCGTGATCCACGGGCGCGTATCAATCTTTCCGTCCTCAATCAGCTCGATGATGCGCGTGAAGTCGGGCGGCAGGGCGTTGCGACTGGCGAGAATGGTCAATTCGCGGCGGTGCATGATCGGCGCGTGCGGAAACGCCACCTCCGCCTGCGTGATGCCGACATAAACCAGCCGGCCCGTGAAACCGCAATAAGTCATCGCGTTCGCCATGGATTTGTTGCTGCCCGTCGCGTCCACGACCACCTGCGCGAGCGCGCCGCCGGTCATCAATTTCAATGCCTCCAGTTCCGCACCGTCACCCTTGGAGCAAATCGTGTCCGGCACGCCCATTTTCGTGCGAACGAAATCCAGCCGCTGCTCATTGAGGTCCATCACGATGGTCTTCGCGCCGGAAAGCTTGGCGAATTCAATCACCGACAAACCAATCGGCCCGGCGCCGATGACCAGCACGTGCTCGCCGGCAACCGGATTGCCGCGATTCACCGCGTGACAGCCAATGGCGAGAGTTTCGACCAACGCGCATTGCTCGGGCGAAAGTTTATTGGCCGGGTGCAACTTTCGCGCGGGCAGAACCAGTCGTTCGGTCAACCCGCCGTCCATCATCACGCCGAGCACTTTGAGATTCTCGCAACAGTTGGTGGCGCCCTTGCGGCAAGGAAAGCACTCGCCGCAATTCATGTAGGGCTCCACCGAGCATCGGTCGCCAGGTTTGACATGCGTTACGCCCGAGCCGACCGCCAGCACCTCGACGCCGAGTTCGTGCCCCGGGATTCGCGGATAGGAAAAGAACGGCATCTTTCCGAGGAAACCACTGTAATCCGTCCCGCAAATCCCCACGCGTTGAACGCGCACGAGCGCTTCGCCAACTCCGGGCGCGGCCGGCTCCATGGTTTCAATGAATCGGAACTGCTGTGGTTTTTCGAGCTGAAGGGCTTTCATGGCAAAGGCTGCGGGCTGAAGGCAGGTGAATTCATCGTTGGTGTCGTTTGCTCGAACCACCTCATCCCGTTCGGCAGCGCTCCGCAAGCATATTCCAGGTGAATGACGCGGCGATGAGAGGGCGTTTTCGCCGCAGACGAAGCGTGCAGCAGCAACGGTCGCATCATGAGCACGTCGCCTTGCGCGGCGCAGCAGCTGACTTCGGTTGTCGTCTGCCGCCAATGTTCGATCTGAGCCTCATCCAATTTGCCGAATCGGTGTGAGCCGGGCAATACGCGGAGCGGCCCGTTGTCG
>JANOHH010001186.1:0-9794 GCA_031406395.1 Verrucomicrobiota bacterium
GTCAACGCAGCCGGTCTCCAGAGGTTCGCTCTGCTCGGCAACCTCGGAATGATCCGGACGGCAGCCTTGGGTGCGGACCGTCCCTTCCTGAACATCATCCAGTCCGACACGATCATCAAAACCTGGCGGCTGCCGAACGCCAACGAGTTGCGCTGGCTGGTCTTCACGACCATGGCCTACGGTGGACGCGGTATCAGCTATTTCACCTATTGGGGACCGAAGGAATACAATGGGCTTTATGTGGACGGCAAACCGGCCCCGCTGATCAAAGACGTCGCGGCTTTGAACAAGGAGATCGCGAAGTTTGGTCCGGCGCTCATGGAATTGAACTCCGTCGGCGTCTATCACACTGCCCCGTTGCCCTACGGCGGGGAAGCCGTGCCCACCAATTCACTGGTGCAAATTCTGGGTGAAGGCGAATTCGTGCTCGGCTTGTTCGGTCAGGCGGCGCAGACCAATGCGTTCATGATCGTCAACCGGAACTACAAAGACGAAATCGAAACGACTGTGAGAATCAATCTGCCCGGTCGCAAGTTTCAGGAACTCGACCGAAAGAGCGGTGAATGGACCCGCGCCAAGGGCCTCAGCGGGAAGCGAATCATGAAACTCAAGCTCGCGCCGGGTGATGGGCGATTGTTCCGCGTGGTCAAGTAAACCAAGATCCAACCATGAATCCAAAAAAAACAGTCATCAGCCGCCGCCGATTTCTGCAACGGAGCGCCACCACCCTTGGTGCGGCGGTGGCCGCACCCATGATCGTTCCGGCCTCCGTGCTGGGCCGGGGCGGCGTGCGTGCGCCCAGCGAACGCATCACGATGGGTTTCATCGGCGTGGGTGGTCAGGGGAGCGGTCACTTGTTGGGCGGCGCGTGGACGTATGTGCCCGGTGGCTATAGCGCGCGGCCCGACGTGCAGGTGCTGGCCGTTTGCGATGCGTGGCAGGACCGCCGCGACAACGCGACGCGCCGGGTGAACGAAAATTACGCGCAGTTGCGTGGTCAGGGGGATTACCGTTCCTGCGAAGCCTATCGGGATTTCCGCGATGTGCTGGCGCGCGAAGACATTGACGCCGTCTTGATCGCATCCCCGGTTCACTGGCACGGCGTGATGGCCATCATGGCCGCGAAAGCCGGCAAGGACATTTACTGCGAGAAACCCACCGCCATCACCATCCGCGAAGCCCAGGCCATCAAGGATACTGTGCTGCGCTATGGCCGCGTGTACCAGGCCGGCACGCAGCAACGCTCGGAGTATGGCGGCAAGTTCCGCCGCGCCTGCGAACTGGTGCGGAACGGCGCGATTGGCCAACTCAAAGAAATCTATGCGTGCCGCCCCGGCGGCTTGGTGGAGTGGAAACATTTCGGGCCGCCCAAGCCCGTGCCTGCCGGCCTCGACTGGGATCTCGCGCTCGGGCCCGCGCCGTGGCAGCCCTACGCCGGGATCGCGGACGCGCACATGTTTTGCGGCATCGGCGACATCAATTGGGGGCCGCACCATTACGACATCATCCAGTGGGCACTCGATGCCGACCGCTCGGGTCCGGTGGAACTCTTCTTCGAGAACAAGGTGTTGCAATACCGTTATGCCAACGGTGTGGTCGTGCATGCAGAGCATTTTCCCGGCGACTCGACTGGCTCCAGCGGTGGCGCGCGCTTTGTTGGCACGGAAGGCTGGATTGCGGTGGATCGCGAACATCTGACCGCGAGTGCCGGCGGGATCCTGGAACGGCCTCCCGGCCTGAACGGCGTCCGGCTCTATCACAGCAATAGTCACTCGGGCAATTTTCTCGACTGTGTGCGCACGCGCAAACGGACCATCTGCGATGTTGAAACCGCGCATCGTTCGGCCAGCGCCGTGCTCCTGGGCGGTCTCGCGCTGCAATTGCAACGTCCGTTGAAGTGGGATCCGAGGAGCGAACATTTCGTCAAGGACGACGAGGCCAACCGGCTGCTCTCCATGGCCTATCGCACGCCGTGGGAAATTTGAGCCGCCGGAATTCAACGCGAAGCCGCCAAGGCGCAAAGATGAAAAGCGAATGCAAACGCACAAGGTTGGACGGTGGGGCGCGTCACTCCGTACGCGCCGTTTCGGACCAATCGCAAAGGGCGCGCACGGTGTGCCGCGCCCGATTAATAAATGTTTTTGTAATTTGTTTTTGGAAACAGCAATAACCCGGACTTGAAATGAAAATCGTTGTTTTGGTCATTCTGATGGTTTGTGCCGCCGCACCGCTCTCGCTGAAGGCGCAAGTGGGCGAGGAGGAAGCGCGGTTGATCGCGGTGGTCCAATCCGCAGCCACGCCAACAGAGAAAGAGGACGCATGCCGGCGGTTAAAACTTATCGGCACCGCCAAGGCCGTGCCTGCCCTGGCGACCTTGCTGACGGACGAGCATTTGTATCAGGCCGCGTGCGATGTGCTGGAAGCCATGCCGTTCGCGGAAGCGGGGGAAGCGCTCCGTGCGTCGTTAAAGACGACCGCACCCAAACCCAAAGCCGGAGCGATTCACGCCTTGGGCGAACGACAGTATCGCGTCGCGCTGCTGGATCTGGCCGCGCTTTTGACCGCTCCCGACCCGCTCCTGGCGACCTATTCCGCCAACGCCATCGGACGAATTGGTGGTGACGGAGCGATCATCGCGTTGCGCAAAGCGCTGGCTACGTCAACCGGTCCCGTCCGCAGCGCCATCGTGGATGCGCTCTTGCAGTGCGCCGTGCAATTGCTGGCCGCCGGCGATCGCGCCGGGGCCATCAACATTTTTGAGCAGTTCAACCAACCGCAGGAAAAGGAATCGGTCGGCACGGCGGCCTATGCGGGGTTGATCCGTGCGGCGGGTGACCAGTCCCTCGCGCTCGTAACCGCTGGCATTGAGAGCAGCGATCCAGCGCGGCAGATCGCTGCGCTGCAACTCGCCCGCGGTGTTCAAAAGCCCGCCGCAACTGCAACTTTTGCCAACCTATTGACGAAGTCCCCGCCCGCGATGCAAATGGCTTTGCTCGGAGTGCTGCAACAACGTGATGACGCCGCCGCCGCACCGGCGGCACTCGCTGCGGCGCGAAGTCCGGATCTGCAAGTGCGCCTCGCCGCCTTCGCCGCGCTGGGAGCACTGGGCGATGAGACGGCGATTCCCCTCCTGACCGACGCCGCAACGTCGCGCGATGAAGCGGAACAAAAAGCGGCCCGCCAGGGATTGGCGGAACTGCGCCGCGGTCCCGTTGGCGAGGCCATGGTCGCGCAACTGGTTTCAGCGAACCTTAACGTTCAGGTGGAATTGATCCGGGCGCTGACGGCGCGGAAAGACAAATCCGCGGCGCCCAAGTTGTTGGAACTCGCCCGGATTGACACCGGTTCGGCGCGCCGCGCCGCTTTACGCGGCATGGAACAATTTGCGGAAGGTTCAGATCTCCCGGCCCTGGTGCAACTGCTGACGTTCGCCCAAGACGAAGCCGCGCGCGCCGAAGTTCGCAGCGTGTTTGAAGCGCTCGCGGATCGGACGGCGGACGGACAGAAACTCGATGTCACACCCATCGTCCAGGGACTAGCCAGCGCCAACGCGGAAACCCGCATCGCCTTATTGCAGGTCAGCGCCTTCTTCGCGGATCCCGGCCTGCGCGCGGCTTTTGGCGCCGCGATCAAGGGTCCGGATGCGCAGGTTAGCACCGCCGCCGTCCGCGCGATGTGCAATACCCGCGACGTGGAATTGATGACTGCCCTGCTCGAACAGGCGCGCAATGCCGATGAGTTGAACCTCCGCGCGCTGGCCCTGGAAGGCTACGTCCGACTCGCATGTGATCACGAGCGGCTCAATGTGATTCCGGAACAGCGCGTGGGATTGCTCATTCAGGCGCTGCCCCTCGCCACCCGGGCGGAGGACAAACGGTTGATCCTGGCCGGGCTGGCCGCGGTTCCGACTCCCGATGCGCTGGCGTTGACGGAACAGCTTTCCGCGGATTCGACCGTGAAGGCCGAGGCGGAAATCGCGTGGCTGCAAATCGCCAAGGCGCTGATCGCGGCGCAACCGGGCCTGGCCGAGGCCTCGCTCAATCGGCTCGCGGCCAGTGCCGGGGACAACAAGGTGCGCACCGATGCTCAGGCGCTGGTGAAGCAATTTACCTCCCGTTGGCTCTGCGCCGGACCGTACCGCCAGCCCGGTAAGCCGGGACACGATCTCTTCGATGTTGCTTTCGCGCCAGAGCAACCCAGCATAGGCTCGGTTACCTGGCGGCCGGTTGCTAGCGCCACTGACCTTTCGAGTGCCGGCATCGTGGATTTGGCCGGCGAGGTGGCCAGCGATAACTGCGTTATCTATCTGAAAACGCGTGTTTTTGTGCCGGCAGCCCAAGCGGTGATCTTCGAACTGGGCTCGGACGACGGCATCAAATTGTGGGTCAACGGTGAGGTGACACACGTCAACAACATTGATCGCGGCGTGGCGCCGGGCGCCGACCGGGCCAAGGCGAAACTCCGTCAAGGCTGGAACGATCTACTCGCCAAGATCACCCAAAACGGCGGTGGTTGCGGCATGAGCCTGCGTATTACGTCAACCGACGGTGCCGAGATTTCCGGACTGCGTTTTGATCCACGCCGTGACACACGTGAAGCGGGGGCGGTCAGGGCAAACTAACCTCGACTAGCAGTCAACTTTACGCGGAAGTTCCGTCGTCCGGCGGCTTCCTTTGGAACTGAAGCGGGACGCGGCCCGTTCACGCAACGAGGTTACTCCCCTATTCGACCGCGAGTTTTAAGTGGGTCAGGCGGAAGATGGCCCCCTGCGGCTCGTGGGCGAGACATTCAATCTCCCAACCGTGGGCCAGCACAATCTGCTGCACGATGGCCAAGCCGAGGCCGGTGCCCTTTTGCGTGGTGGTGAAGTAGGGTTTGAAAATCTCGGCGCGATTTTCAGGCGCCACCCCCGGACCGTTGTCTCGAACTTCCAACCGGGCCTCCGCTGCGCCCGCTTTACTGAGGTGGATTTCAATTTCGCCGTTCGCGGGCACCGCCTGAATGGCGTTAAGCAATAGGTTAAACAGCACCTGCCGGAGCAACTGTTCGTCGGCCTCGATTGCAAGCGGGTCGCCGGCGACTTGGAGGCGGATCTGCTTTTCCTCAACGTCATGGGTCAGGGCGCGCACGACTTCGTTGGTCACGGCGTTGAGTTGCAGAGTGGTGCGGCGGACTTCGCGGGGCCGCGAGTAGTTGATGAACTCGTTCAATTGCGCGGCTACGCGATCGGCTTCGTTCACAATCTCGATCGATTTCTGGCGCGTCTCGGCGGGCGCGTCGGGCTGTCTGGAAATCATCTGCGCCAGGCCGCGGATCAGGTTGAGCGGATTGCGCGTCTCGTGAGCGAGCCCGGCGGCGGCCAGGTTCATCTCTTTAAGGTGACTGTTCATCTCGCTGGCGCGCACGAGGCGGATCTGGAGGTCCGCCGTCTGCGCCAGGTTACGCCAGGCAAAACCGAGACCCAGCACGGAGAGGCTGGCCAGCCCGATGATCATCGAGCGCAGCCACACGTCCCGTTCCAGCGCGGCGCGCACCGGTTGAGCGGACAGGACAATCACAAAGCTGTGCACGCCCTTCTTCTCCAGCATGGCTTTATATTCCGTCTCGCTCATCCACGGTGGCCGGCCAAATCGCGGACGCCCCTCGCCCCCGCGCGAACGGAAACGGTTCGTCGAAGCGAACGGCTGGGAATTCGTGTCGTCCGCGCGAAACTCCGGCGGAAACGCGGGCGGTTGCCGATGCTCGGATGCCGGCTCCGTTTCCGGGGAATTTGGCGGGCCCGGCGGGGGCCGGTTGGTGAAGCTTTCCATCGAGAGGATGATAGGCGGATTCGTGCGCTCCGGTTCGTTGGGAATGCTCGTCCCCAAGTCCACCAGATTCATGAGCGTGACGGAATTGTTCTCCCAGAGTTCGGCCGGGCGAATCGCACCCTTGATCTGCAGATCAACCGGGGCGCCAGCGGAAGCCACGACCTCGCCCGCGGCGTTAAGCAGGGCCACCGCGCTCAGTTCGGCGGGGCGGACGAGTTCCGTGAGCGCGGATTCAAGGCGTTCCTTGGAGATCACCCCGAAGCGACGTTGGGAGCGCAGGACGATGCCGACGGTGGTGGAAATATCCTTGGCGCGGTTGATCAACTCGGCCCGCGCGGCCCGTTGCACCCGAAAGTGCTCCGCCACCTGCCAGCCCAGCACTAGGCCCCACGCGCCCAGGAGCAACGCGTAAATCAGCTGGCGGCGGCGCGGTGTTTCCATGGGGCGCAGGGTAATTAGGGCGCAACGTCCTTGAACAAGTTTTTGGAGTTTTTTGGCGCCGGTGGCGTCGTCGGCAGTTGATCAAGGTACTTGCTTAGTTCCTCTTCGGTCAGGGTTTTGGTCGCGCCCGATTGCGCCTGCTCCTTCGCCGAGAGCGCGGCCAATTGGGACGGGGCCTGGACGATGTGCGGCGTCAGGAAGATGAGCAGTTCGGTTTTGACATCTTTCTTTGTTGTAGACCGAAAGAAGAAGCCCAGCCACGGGAGGTCGCCCAAAATGGGAATCTTGCTGACCGATTCTGCTTTCCCATCCGCGATCAACCCGCCAATGACGACGGTCTGGCCGTCCGGCGTCACTACCACCGTGTCCGCCGAGCGCTTGTCAATGACGGGGGCCGTAACCCCGATGGAAACGGGGACGGATTCGGTCTTGGAAATCGTGGAAATCTCCGGGGCCACAATCATCTCCACCAGGCCGTCCGAGGTGATGAACGGCGTCACTTTCAAAATAATCCCGACATCCTCGTAGTTGAAGGAGTTGATGGGGTTGCCGAACGTGTTGTAACTTACCGCGGTGATCAACGGCACCGACTGGCCGACGAGGATGGTCGCGGGTTGGTTGTTGCGGGCCAGAATGGAGGGGCGCGACAATATCTTGGCTTTCCCAGACGAAGCAATCGCTCGCAGCGTCACCTGATAATCCTGCCCGAGAACTTGATAAAGACCCGCGCCCGGTGGCGTGGGGATAAAGCTTTGCGTTGGCTGGCCCAAGGCGTTTTTCTGCACATTAGTGGCGGCCTGGCTAAGCCCGCTCAAACCGAACACGTCGGCGGCATTACCACTCTTCCCCCCGTATCCACCTTCCACCCCAATTTCCGAACCGTCCGTGTGGGTGACTTCGACAAACACCACCTTGATGAGGACCTGCGGCTTGGGGCGATCGAGGTTGGTGACGACCTGACTGATTTGAATGCTGGTTTCCTCGTCGGTGATGACGATAATTTGGCGGGTTTCCGGGTCCACGGAGATGGTTGCGGTGCCCACGGTGCCAGCGCTGTTGTACTGGCGGGAGGTTGTGCTGTTATTGCGGTTCTGATTCTGGCCCCCGCCACCGCCGCCAAAACCGCCGCCGCCGCCGCCGGGGAATTGCGCCCGGGCGGGCAGCCCGGCGAACAGGCCGAACCCACACGCGAGCAAGAGTAGTTTCCGCAGCTTGATTTTTTGGTTGATCATAATTTTCTCCTATGGGTCTTGCGATTAGAAGCCGCCGGCGCCGCGCGGGCGGGTGGTACTGCCCCCGGTTTGGCTGCCCGTCCCGGTGCCGGTGGTACTCTGTTGACCTTGGTTGGCCCGGTTCTGAAGCACGTTGTTTTGGTTTTGGGAAGTGCGACTGTTATTCCGTGCGGTCGTGCTCTCAAACATCTCCTTCAAGACCGTCTGCACCTGCTGCGCGTCTGCGTTCTCCAAAGAGTAAGTATAAACTTTCTGCTTCTTCGCCGGATTCGAATCCAGCTGCGTGATCATGCCCCGGACCTGCGCCATGAGTCCACCCGCTGCGCTGACGATCACCGACTGGGTGCGCGCGTCCGCCACGGCGATGACGCGGGCGCGTTTCTTGATCCGTGAGTTTTGGCCGGCGTTCGCATTGCTATTGTTGCCACCGCCGCCACCGCCACCGCCAAAAAAACGACCGAACCCGCCCGGGCCGCCGCCAAACTGTACTGGCGATTGACTGCCGCTCGACTTGGTTTCGTCCGGGAACACACTGGCCAGCAAGGTTGCCATCTCCGTCGGGTCCGCGAACTGCAATCGAAAAACCTCCACCTCCGTCACGTCCTCCGCCCCCTGGTCAATGGCTTGGATGATTTGCGCCACGCGATGGATATTCGCCTGCGTGTCCGTGATCACAATGGAGTTGCCGGCCTCGTTGGCGGACATCGGCGTCGCGGTTGAGACGAGCGGCTGAAGATCTTTCATCAACTGCGCCACCTCGACGAACCGCACCGGAATGATCTGCGTCACGATTTCGTCGTTGGTGGGAATGCCGGCGGGATCGCTGCCCTGCTTTACCGGGATGTTCTTGGTCTTGGCCTCGTCCTTGTTCACCACCGTCAAAGTGCGTCCGTTGCGAATGGCGGCGTACCCATTCTTGTTCAGCACCGAGTTCAACAGGTTCACCGCTTCGTCGCGGGTCAGCGACGTGTTGCTCCACACGTCAATCTTCCCGCTCACTTTTGTTTCGAGTACAATGATGAACCCGGCTGCCTCGCTGAGATAATTCAATACCTGGTCCAGGGATGCACCGCGGAAATTCAACCGCAAGCCCGCCTCCCCATTCGGCACAAAGGCCACGCCGTTGGTGGTTGGCGCCGCCCCATCTGCCTCGGACACGGGGGAAGTTGGGGCCGCCTCTGGCGCCGGGGCGGCCACCGTTGGCGCCGGCGCCGGCGCCACGGGCTCGTCCGCAGCGATTAGTTTTCCGGCGGCCAGTCCGGCCAGCAGGAGGAGAATAGGGATTGTTTTCATTGGTTCATTCCTGTCGTCGTTGCCTCAATCTTAAAATCACCGGATCGGTTGTGCCGTCGGTGGGGGCGGCCGCCCCGGCGGCCGCGCCGTTGCCCGTCGCAGCTTCAGTCTCGGGCGGGTTCGCCCCGGTTTCACTTTCGACCACGATGACTTCCGGTTCAGCCGCGTTGCCGGCGATTTCCATTCCATTCGTGGCGGTCAGACTCTCCGGCTCCCCGTTCGTCAGGGTGCGGGAAAATGCCACCCGTCGCCGCGACGAACCTTCGCCGGTGGCGCTCAAAAACCATTCGCCCTCATCCTCGCGACGCATCTGCATCCCAACCTTCAACTCAAAGGCATTGGTGCCGAAAGTCAATTTCACCGCTTCCGGCAAGACGCTCGCCACTTTGTACTGGCCGATTACGGCGTCAGCTTGGAGGACTTTCTTGAAATCAGCACTCGTGCCCTCAAAGAACGCAAATAATCCCTTTTCGTAGCTCATGATGCCAACCAGCGAGAAAGACTCGACGTGTGCGGCGGGCGTCGTGTCGCGGCGGGTCGTCCGCGGCGCGCCCCGCCCAACGCGGTTGGGATTGAAAATATTCCGGTCACTGATCATGCGGAAGGCATCGTAACTCAACCGCGTCGGCGCGTTGGTTGGCTGGGCTGGTCCGGTGGCCAGACTCAGCAGCAGGGCGCTGAGAATGATGAATGCCGTCCGAAGCCGTAAACTCGCGCCGCGAGCCGGAACGACCATGCCGCCTTCCAATTTCACGCGTGCCCTCATCGCTTCTCCTCCGGCAAATTCAAAACCAGCCCGCTGATCTGCAGGCCCATCGAGAGTTGGGCGCCTTCCTTGTCGCGCGCGGTGATTTCCACCGACTCGATCTTCAACGCCATCGGGTCCTGCTCGACGTTGTAGAGAAACCGGCTCAGCGTGCCGATCGTGCCCGAAGCGTCCACCCGGCACTGCAGGGTGGTGAAATCATCGCTGTCGCGTTTCCATTGCGGCGTGATCGAGTTCACGCTGATGCGGCTG
>JANOHH010001211.1:0-3922 GCA_031406395.1 Verrucomicrobiota bacterium
CCAATGAGTTGCCCGTGTCTGCGAAGCGGAATCCCGTTGGGATGCGGCGAGGAAGACGAACGCGAAACAATGTACTGAACCACGGAAACGGCCAGACCCAAAATTTCAAAATGAACCCTGACGAAAAGCAATTCTCCCGGAACCGCGCAGGGTAAAAGGCAAATCCCTGTCACCAGTTAAATCCTGATTGAAAGAGGCTGAAAACCTCAACGCATGAAGTGTCTCTTGAAACTGTGAATTTCCGCTGCCCGCAGCAGTGGGCCAAACAAAGAAAACCAGGCGTTCTCGCCTGAAAATACAAAAAAGAAAAACCATGAAACCAACACCACTCCTGTTGACCTGCTTAATCGGACTCGCTGTCCCCTTGATCGGCCTGGCTCAACCCACCCTCCAATTCACTGCGAACAGCTACCCTATGGACGAAAGCGCCGGCAATGTCACACTCACCGTTCAGCGCACGGGCGGCCTCGGCACGATGGTTAGTGCGGACTACGCCACCGCCGACGGGACGGCGACCAATGGATTGAAATATACGGCGGTCTCCGGGACGTTGACGTTCGGGGCCAACGAAACCAACCAGGTCATCGTAGTGCCGATCTTGAACAACGGCTTCGTCGATGGCACCAAGACCTTCCGGGTCATCTTGAGCAATCCCACCGGCGGCGCGGTCCTGGGCACGCGCACGAACGCCACCGTGTCCATCACCGATAACGACGTGGGAATTCAATTTCTGTACGCCACTTATTCCGTGGCTGAAGATGCGGGGGCGGTGCTCATTGCCGTCACGCGCGGTGACGATGGCACCCTCCCCGTCACAGTGGACGTCGCCACCACCGACCTGACCGCGACCAGCGGACTGGATTACACTGGCTTCACCAACACGCTCTCCTTTGCGGCCCAAGAGCGAGACAAGCTGGTCTCTGTCCCGATTCTCAACAACAGCCTGAAGCAGGCGAACAAGACTTTTCGCGTGACCCTGAGCAATCCGGTGGGTGCCACGATCGGTGGTCGAAGGACGGCCACGGTCACGATTGTGGATAACGATCCAGGCTTTCAGTTCGAGTTCGCCAGTTATTCCGTGATCGAAGACGCGGGCGTGGCGAGGATTGGTGTGCTGCGAGGAACCGATGATACCAACTCCACCATCACCGTGGACTTTGCCACTGCCGATGTGACAGCGACCAACGGACTGGATTACACGGGCGCCACCCACACGCTCTCGTTTGCGCCTGGGGAAAAGGTCAGGCTCGTCACCGTCCCGATCCTCAACGACGGGGTCAAGGAATCGACCAAAAACTTTCGCGGAATCCTGAGCAATCCGACTGGTGGGGCCGTGCTCGGCTCGCGAACAACGGCCACCGTAACCATTCTGGACAACGATCCTGGGCTGGGTTTTGAATTCAGCAGCTATCCAGTTTTGGAGAATGCCGGTGCCGTCACCGTGGGGGTTCTACGGGGCAATGATTTGGCCTTGGGGCCGCTTACGGTTGATTACGCCACCAGCAATCTAACCGCCAAGGCGGGGCAAGATTACCAGGCTGGCTCGGGCACCCTGGCGTTCGGGGAGAACGAGACGGTCAAGACCATCACTATCCCCATCCTCCGGGACGAACCGGTCACGACTGACACGACCTTCAGAGTAACCCTGAGCAATCCGACCGGCGGGGCCACGCTGGGGACCGCGTCCACCACCGTGAATATTACGAACGCGGCCGAACTAGGAACTTTTCAAACGGTGGCGCCTGCATTTGACACGGCGCTGAGCATCCGGCGCGAGGGAGACGTCAACCTCCTGACTTGGGCTGGGGGCGGCCAACTGCAAAGGGCGGACCGCCCGACGGGGCCTTGGCAGACGCTCACGAGCGCCACCAATCCGTTGGCAGTTCAGTCTCCGCTCTCGACCACGTTTTACCGCGTCACTCGCCCCAGGCCGGTGAACGTCTATGTTCCCTCCAGCTACGACGGCCAAACGCCCGTGCCTCTCGTGATCCTGCTGCACGGCTATACCGGAAGCGGAGCTGGGTCCGAATCCTCCAGGCGCTTCCGCCCTCTGGCGGAGGCGCGAGGATTTCTATACTGCTACCCGGACGGCTCGATTGATCTTAACGGCAACCGCGGTTGGAACGCCACCGATGCGTGTTGCGGCGATTTCAGCACCGGCCCCGATGATGCCGGCTATCTAAGCGCGCTGATCGAGGAGATCGGCCGGCAGTTCGTGGTGGACCGCAAGCGGGTCCACTTAATTGGACATTCGAACGGCGGATTTATGGCCAATCGGATGGCTTGCCAGTCTGCGGATCTCATCGCTGGCATCGCCAGTCTGGCCGGCGCGACCTTCCTGAACCCCAGCCGGTGCGCACCTTCTGAACCGGTCAATATCCTCAATGTCCACGGCACCGCCGATGGCATCATTCTCTACGCTGGCGGCGTCTCAGGCCTGTCGCCAAACCCGTCTCCGTATCCCGGCGCGCTCCAGAACCTCCAGATCTGGGCTGGACATAACGGCGCCACCGGCCCAGTCACGGATCTTGGAACGTCGATGGATCTCAGTCTCGATGTGCCGGGGCTGGACACGGTCATCACGCGTTATACGAGCGCCCCACCCGGCGGCGCCGTCGAACTCTGGACGATCAACGGCGGGAGTCATGCCCCGACCTTCTACAGTGGCAGTTCCGCCTCGGAGTTTGCGCCCAGGGTCATCGACTGGCTCCTCGCTCATCCCAAACCCTGACTGCCGCCCATGAATTCCACCGTGCGGTGCTTCGGTAACTCAATGCAGACGAAACACTCTACAACGGAAGGATGGCATGACGGAATTGGAATTCCGTCTTCAACCCGGCCTTTCGCAGTAGTCCAAAAACAAAAAAAACAAAACCAAACAAAACGAAAAGACAAAACCTATGAAGCCAATCAAAAAATTCGCATTCGCGACCCTGGCGACAGTGACGGCACTGGCAGCGGCGACGCTGCTGTTTCAAACTTCAACCTCGCGGGCCGACGGCGAGGGCCAACGGGGCGGCGACCACGACCAGCGGAGCCACGACGGACACACGTTGCACTTGAGAGTCAAATTCGTTGACTTCCGCTCGATTACGAATGGCCTCTTCACCTGGGGCGGCACTCTCGCGCCCCTCAAACACCCGGACCTGCCGGTCGGCACCTTTGGTGTCCATTTTGTGCGGACGACTCCAGCCCCCGTGGGGCCGGAGACTCTCCTGCACGGGGTATTGAGATTGCCCGACGGCTCGATCTCCTTCTCGGGGCTCCTTCTCCCGGAGGATTCGGTGGCCGACGCCAACGGGGTCAAAAACCGCTACGCGGCCATTACGGGCGGCACGGGCGATTATCGGCACGCCCGAGGCGAGCTTAATCACCGAACGACCGCCACCGCAGCCGAGGAATTTATTCTTAACTTCTCCGGCCACTGACGGATTGAATCTGCTTCCCACCGCGCTCGGGGCCGGCCGGCCAGCGCTTGCCGGCCCCGACTCGGAAAGGATCAGGTGAAGCGATCAAACTCAGCCCACTGGCTTTCGAGAAGCAAAGTCCGGGGCTTGGCTCGAAACTTGAGCGGCGCGCTGGAGTTCACGGATCCCGATCCGGCAAACCAAGGGTCGCGCTGCTACCGAACGGTGCTTCGGTAACGGGAGCGCCAGTCCGGCGCGCGGGTGTCCGAGGTTCTCTTTTGCATTCCCCATTCCGTGCCGATTGCATAGTTTGCACGCATGAGCGACGTGACGCGCATTCTTGAGGCAGCTCAACAAGGTGATCCCACTGCCGCCGATCAATTGTTGCCGCTGGTGCATTCAGCCATGCCGGTTACGTCATGTCGGGAGTCTGTCGGGAGTCTTGCGAATGCGGCACGGGTGTGATGAAATCAGTCCATGCCAGCCGACGCCAATCCGGATTCACTGAGAGAGCA
>JANOHH010001215.1:0-1283 GCA_031406395.1 Verrucomicrobiota bacterium
GCGTCCACCGCCAGCTTGTCCGGGGTCCTCCAACCGGCTGATCGGTCGCTGCTCTCCGCTTTTACGAAGAGCTTGTTCCGCAGATCGACGGGCAGTTCAACCACATGGGCGGGATCGGATCCGGACACCGAGAAGACGGGCGTGTACGGACCATTGGGTCGGCTCGAGAAAGAAAACCGGAAGGCATTACCAGAATGTCCACCGTCAATGCGTTCGGCCGCCACCACAAGCCAGCGCTCCCGCGCCTTGGGCAGGTTGAACGCCCAGATCTGTTCAAACGGCGTTCCGGTGCCGGAGGCCTCTTCGAACACCTCACGCTCGGGCGGCACCTCGTTCCGAAAATGCGTGGAAACAAAACTACCCTGCAAAACTTTTCCGCCCACTGTGCGGTAGTCGGCGCGGGCGGTTGCGCCGCCGCGCTTCCACTTGCGGATGCCCTCGTAGGCAATCACCGCTTGGCCATCATGCGCCCGGGCCCAAGCGTAACTTGATTGATGGCCGGCGTCATGAGCGTTGGGATAAAAAAGCCGCGCGGCGTTCGCCAGGTTCAGCGTCCACTTGCCGAGGTCGTGCGCGTACCGCGGGTCATAGCGTGCCAGCGGCAACAGTGCGCCCACCCATTGAAACGTGTTCATGGCAAAAGCATAGCCGCCACCGTCCGTGGTGCTTCCGACCAGACCATGTGCATCCAGACCATTCCAGCGATCCGAGATGACTCCCCACCCCGGCCGGGCTTGCGGCTGACCGCGCGGTTCAAAGCAAGCATTTACCAACTTGGCGACATCGTAATGGCGACCCAGTTCGGCGTTCATGCGCGCGGCGATCACAGCGCCATAGGGCAACAGCACTTCATAGAGCGGACTTTGATCAACCGGCTTCGCCTCCAGCGAACGGAGCGCCCAGTCCGCAGCGGTCAGGAAGCGCGGGTCTTTGAATTTCAGCCACGCCATGTATTCGAGCCACGCGATACCGGCGGCACCTTCCGGTTCGATTCGTCCCAGCTCCACGGGCTTCATGGTTTTGAGATTTAATCCGGTGTGATCGAAGTTGGGTAGCGTGAGTGGATCGGTCTTGCCACCCAAGACCACACACGCTTCATACCACTTCAGTGCCACCGAGCGGGCTTGGGCGTCGCGCGATGCATCGCCCGGATACCGCTCGTTGAGTTGGTAGAAGAGCACGTTGGGAAAAACGTCATACCAAAATGAGCCCCCCGTGCCGCCACGCAGGCGGTTCACGTAAACCCCAGTCCGGTCTCGTACCGCTCGACGAGTTCAGCGTGG
>JANOHH010001218.1:0-1367 GCA_031406395.1 Verrucomicrobiota bacterium
GTCGTCGCCGATCCGTGGGGTCGCTTAGATGCCTCCCTCCGCCACGCTTGTAACCCCTGGCCAATTCACCCGGCGGGCAGAACTTTACCACCAACTCAGCCAGCTCACGATGGCGGGGCTGCCGATTCTGCGCGCCATGGAGCAACTTGCCCGCAATCCACCTGCCCGGGCATTTCGCCAACCGCTGCAGCAGATCATCCAGGAAATTTCCGCCGGCTCCACCTTTACCGAATCCGTCCAGCGCTCAGGCAACTGGATTTCCTCCTTCGACCTCGCGCTGCTTGAAGCGGGCGAGCGCAGTGGCCGGCTCGATGCCTGTTTTCGTGTACTGGCAGATTACTACACCGACCGCGCCCGGACGGCCCGCCAGGTGATTGGTGATCTGGCCTATCCGGCCTTCTTGTTGCACTTCGCCATTTTTATTTTCCCATTTGCGCAATTATTCACCACGGGCGACTGGCTGCGCTATCTGGTGCAAACCTTCGGGGTGTTGCTGCCGCTCTATGGCGTCGTTGCCGTGCTGATCTACGCCGCGCAGGGCAAGCACGGCGAACGCTGGCGGTCACTCATCGAGCGCCTCCTCTATCCGATTCCGCTCCTCGGCAGCGGCCGCCGCGATCTGGCCCTCGCTCGGCTGGCGATGGCGCTCGAAGCACTCATCAGCGCTGGCGTCACGATTATCGAAGCCTGGCAGCTCGCGGCCACCGTCAGCGGCTCGCCCGCGTTGCGCCGCACCGTTCATGCTTGGTTGCCCGAGGTGCGGGCCGGTCAGACCCCGGCGGAAGCCCTCCACGCCTCCGGCCGCTTCCCCGACCTGTTTGCCAACCAATACACCACCGGCGAGATCAGCGGCAAACTGGACTCTGTCCTGACCCGACTGCACCAGTATTATCGGGAGGAAGGCACGCGCAAACTTCACGCCGTCGCGCAATGGACGCCACGTTTTATTTATCTGATCGTCGCGCTGCTCATCGCGTGGCGCATCATCAGCTTCTACACCGGGTACTTCAAGCAAGTGCAGGACGCCGGGGGATTTTGAGGCGCTGGCTGGAGAATGCGGGGGATGAACCGTAGCGGTCGAAGCGAATCCTTGCCCATGGGGAAACTTGCCTTGCTTCACCCGCTGCCCGATACTCGCGCCGTGAATGACCCGGTCACCCAATTGACCAGTGAACTGATTGCGTCCTACGCGCGCGCGGGCGGCATCAACCATCTTGACGGCAAAAACCTGCCGTCGAAGCGCGTCGTTGCCGCGATCACCAAGGATTTGTTGCGTCTGCTGTTTCCCGGTTTCTTTGACGAAAAATTGATTCACTCGTCGGAGCTTAAGGCGGAAACTGCGGTGCTCCTCGATTCCGTCATTGGCC